>JAVFAP010000076.1:0-10381 GCA_034002445.1 bacterium
CCTGGGCTTCGACCGATACTCCGCTTCCCCACTTGCCGTGATAGAGGCCCATGCCACGCAGGATGGGCTTTTTGGCGGCGATGCTGATGTGGAAGGGGCCATCGTGGCCCAGAAGGATGGCTTTTTCCACATAATCGCATGTGACGATCTCGCTGTAACTACCGCCCACGCCCAGGATATCGGCGATCTTCATGGCGATCGCGGTCTTCATATCCCCTTCCCCCGAGCAGGGAATGCCCTGGGCGGTCAGGAGTGAATGGCCGAGGATGAAGGCCTCTTGGATGCGCTCGTATTCATTCCCAGCATCCCCCCGATAATAGTAGGTCAGGGCGTCCAGATCGAATTCGCGAACCAGTTTTTCTTGGGCGACAGCGACGGTACACGACCAGTCCAGCTGGTCCGGGGTGGGTTTCTTCGCAAGGGGATCGGCGGGGGAATCTTCGCTGATAACGAACATGCGCTCAACTTCCGCGCGCTTTTGCTGTTTTTCCGCCTCGGTGACGGTGGGGAGGATCCGGGCGAGATCGCACATTTCCAGGATTTCCACATGGAGACCAGTCTGCGCTTGGATCATGGTGAAATCGCTGTACATATCCAGCATGCCAGGGTAGGTATGACCGAGAAAGCCCATGCGGCCGGAGCGAAGGGTACGGGCGACAGTGGCGGCGCGAACCCAATCCTGAATTTCACTCCAAGCGGCGAGGGCCTCGGGGTGCTGGGCGGTAACTTCATCGGTCAGGGAGATGGCGGGAGTTTGTTCCAGACCAAGCAGGCCACTGACAACGTGGAAGGGGACTTTGCCGCGCAGGAAGGCGTTAGCGATCTCGGGGACCGCACAGCCGACGCAGTGGGCCAGCCACTCTCCGGTTGTGGTTTTTTCGTAGTTGATCTGAGCCGCTGGCTGGAGGTTCAGCACCACGATGGGGCGATGGGTGATTTGGGCAATCGCCAGGTGAGAGGCGCTCATGGCGTAGGTGGCGGCATGACAGAAGATGAGATCGACGTTTTTTTCGTTGAACCATTCCCCCACATTGCGCGCCTTTTCTTCGGTATCGACCATGCCCGCGTTGAAGGCCGGGCCCCGGGCCTGCAAGCGGGATTCGATAAAGCGACCGTAGCCGGTCAGCCGATCCAGCAATCCAGGGAACTGTTCCCAGTAGTGGGGATGGCCGATGGAATAGAGCCCTATGCGCGCTGGGCGAGCGGATTTGATCGGAGGAAAGGTTCGCATGATGAATTGCCTCGTGATTTAAAGATAATTGGCACAGGGCCGTTATTCAAAACTCGCCATGTAATTGCCGTAGCCAACGACAATGGTGGAGAGAATGAGGACCAGGATGCCAGTCCAGACCAGGGTGTGAGTTCTCTTCCCTACCCCTTTCCACTCGTGGAAAAGCCAGCCCCAGATGGTGGAAAAGATGATGATGAAGGCCATATGGATGGTCCAACTGGAGAAATCATATTTACCCATCTTGGTGGTGCCCATCCCGTAAAACATGAACTGCATGTACCACGTCGTCCCCGCCATGGCGGAAAAGATATAATTGAGCACGCGGGGGGTATGGAGTGTTTTCTGATAATCGCCCCAGGAATTGTTTTTATAGTTCAAATAGACGCACCAGATAAAGTTGGAGGTAAAGCCTCCCGCCAGGATAACGATGAAGACAGGGGTGTTTTGCCACAGGTCCGGGGTGCCGTTCTGGATCGCCATTTCGGCGATCGGTCTGCCAGCGCTGATGCCGAACGACATGCAGGCGCTCATGATGCCGGAGAAGAAAGCGACCCAAAGCCCCTTGGCGAGGTTGAACTCTTTGATGGCTTTTTGTTTTTCTTCTCTGGAGAGTTCTTTCTCCTTGCGCATGCCTGCCATGCCGCAGAAGGAAATACCGATCATACACACCAGAACACCCGCCAGGGTAATGAGACCCGACCAATGTTGGATCAACTCCATGAACTGACCCGTGAAGATGGGCGGAATAAGAGTGCCGAACGAGGCGCAGAAGCCCAGGGCGATGGCCATGCCAAGAGAGAGGCCAAGAAAGCGCATGGAGAGCCCGAAGGTCAGGCCGCCGATCCCCCAGAGGAGACCGAAGAAGTAACTCCAGAAGAGAGAGGTTCCGGAGGCCTGGGTGAGGGTGGAGATCAGATTGGGAGCGGTGAGCCAAGCCACCAGCCAAGGGACGATGATCCAACTGAAAAATCCGCCAACCAGCCAATAACTTTCCCACGACCAATTTTTCACTTTTTTGTAGGGGATATAAAAACTACCGGCGGCCAATCCGCCGATCGCGTGTAAGAGGACGCCTAAAAATGGATTTGTTTCCATTATTCACCTTTCCGATCATTTTGTTATGTTGTCACTCAGGCGAGGGAGAAAGAGACGCAGGGGCCTGGGAGAGCGCCCCTGCGCCAATTCTTACTTGTTTTGAATCATCATGTCATATGCGAGCCATTTCGGTCCGCTGTTTTACCCACACCGCGCTCAGTAGAGGGCGAAGGGTTGGTTGAGACCATAACCGATCACATCGTATTTTTCCCCGGCAGGCTGGCCGTCCTTGGGATGCTGCCAGAACGAACCCGGCCAGGCGGAACCGCGCAATTGCCCGGCATGATGGGGCCCGAGCAGGTTCTTGAGGCTGCCGAAGACGACGACGGTTACCGTGTTTTGCCCCGGCTTGAGCGCGCTGGTGATATCCAAGCGCCAGGGTTTCCAGAGAATGTAGCCCACCGGCTTGCCGTTGACATCCACGCGAGCGGCAGTGCCGACCCAATCAGTCAGTTCGACAAAGTGCTGTTCCTTGTCGTCCGCGGCGATCTGATAGTACTGGCTGTAAGCCACCCGATCCGCGTAGAAGGGTCGGCCTTGCTCGTTCCACGGCCCCAATGCAAGGGGCGCGGAGGGAGCCAGGACATACCCTTTGTCCGCGCTCTGTAATTTGAAATCGCCCAGCAGATAGATGGGCTCTGGTTCCATGAAGAGCGAGAAGGGGGAAGCCGACGTCGCGACGACATTGACCCCTTTCTTGAGGATCTCCGGCTTGACGACATAGACCTTGAAAGCCCGGTCCAGCCACCACTGGCCTTCTTCCGGCTGAATTGCCACGCCATTGACGGTCACCGTGTAGAGTTGCCCCTGCTCGATCACGACTTTCAGCTCGGGCATGGTCTGGAAGGATTCCATCGTGAAAGGGTAGCGCAGTTCGAAACCGGAATCAGCGGGGAACTTGTCTTTCTGGATCAGTTCATCCTCGAACTGGACCGCGTTATCCCAGGGATTCCGGTTGAAGCCGTGGGCTTGGTAGATGCGGGTTTGGGCATCGTAGAAATAAAGGCCTTCGGTGGTTTCGCCCTTGAGGACAAGGTCCACATAGTCCAGGGTGAGGACGTTAGGCTGCATGGCGGCGACATTCATCTGCCCAGCCGGGGTAAGAGGAGCATCGACCTCTTTCCAGGTTTGCGGGGCGACCGTTTTCAAATCCGGTTTTTTGTCGTAAACCGCAAACAAGGCGCTTCCCGCGGGGGGGAGAGTGAAATCGAACGCGACGGTGGATTCTTCCTTCGCCGCAAAGACTTGGGACTCAAACTGACCGTTGACCGCGTTCCAGTGTTCAACAAACGCGCCTTGGACGGTGGCGCTGCCGACGCTTTGATCCTCCAAACTGGTGTTGATCACGAAGACAAGGCGGCCATCCTCAAATTCGCGGGCGTAGTGATAGACGCGACCGTTATCCGGAGCCTCCGCGGTGATCCAAGCGCCGCCATTTTTCCAGGTTTGTTTTAACTGATCGGGGGTTTGTTCATCCTCGATCCAGCGGTCGCCGGCGAGTTTTTTGATCTCGGCCGCGGCGTCGCTTGGACGGGCATCGACATAGGCTGGCACGCCAACAGTACTGATGATAGTGCCACCATTCTTGGCAAAATCGGCAAGCAGGCGGACGGTGCTGCTGGAGAGGACTTCAAGACCGGGGGGCAGAATCACCACATCATAGGCGCACTGGCCGACCTGGAGTTGTTTGCCTTCGACCTTGGCCAGTTCGGCCATGACTGGTTCGCTGCCCAGGTCAAAAGCGACCTGCGCGGCACCGAGTTCGGTGATATAGGATTGAAACGCGGCACCGAGTTGATTCAAGGTTTTGCCTTGGGAACCGCTCCAGTTGTACATCCACATCGTTACCGTGGGCTGGATGACAAGAATGGGGCTCTGCACTTTGCCACCGGCCAAGGCCCAGGAGAGGCGGCCGAAGTAATCCATCGGCATGTGGAACGCTTCCCAGTAGGGGGCTTGATACGAGAAAGACTGCGGATGGTCGCGCTTGCGAGCACCGCGGAGGGTGTAGTAGCTGAGGTGGGGGTTCATCAGGTTCACGCCACCGGCATAGAGGTGATCGCCGATGCGCTTGACGTCTTCCATCGTCAGTTCCCAGCCACCCGCGCCGTAGGTTTCACAGAGACGGCGGACACGGCCCAGTTGGTTGCCGATGCTATCCAGTTCTTTATTGGCGCGATAGTTGCCGAATTGGGCGTTGGGACCCTCGCTGTAGTTGTTCATCAAGCAATCAATCCCCGGCCAATGCTGCCAACGGTAGAAGTTCATAATATCGGGATTGTGGTTGATGTGGGGCCAGCCATGTTCCCAGACATGACCGGTGAAGGCGATGCCCCGCTCTTCACAGGCTTCGTAGTAGGGCTTGGCGAAGTTCTCCATGAAGAGTTGCAGGATGGTGGCGGAGTAATCATGCCGCACCTTGCGCCAGTCGCCCACATCGCTGTGGATGGAGGGCAGCACATCCAGGATATCGTACCCCCAGCGGGCCTTGAAGGCGGGAGGGATCATGGGAGACCAGGAGCCTTCGACCTGGGGCTCATCGGTAAAGCAAGCCAAAACCGCTTTGCCATACAGATCGGTCAGAGCTTTGTCGTAGGCGCCAAAGGTCACATCGAGAAATTTCTGGGTGACATCCCGCCGCATCAGATCGACAAACGTCTTCCCCCCATACCAGGGCGAAGCACCGCCATAACGGCGGTTGTAGAGGATATAGGCACCGGGCTTGAGGGCCAGATCGGCTGCCGTCTTGGTATCGCCTCCCTCCAAAGCGGGGATGGCGACGCGCTCAAAGGCGCCGGTTTTCTCATCGGTCACGCGGTAGAGGGCCTCGGTATCCTTGGAGAGAACCAATTTATCCAGATCGGCGGGTTTGAATTCCTGCCGGTGCAGGAAGACCTGGGCCGCATCGGGCATCTGATCGGGGACGAAGCCGCCCGCGAAGCCGGAGGGGTAACTGTTTTCATCGTAGATATAGGTTACCATGCCTCGTTTGGCAGCTTCATCCGCAGTGAAACGCCAGACTTCCAGCCAACGCTCGGACAGATAAGGAGTCACCAATCCGGGACGGGGGTGGACAAAGACGCCTCCGAATCCGCCTGCCTTGAAGGCGTCCAATTGGCGGGCGATCTCTTCTTCCTGCATGTCATCGTTCCATACATACAGAGGGGCGGCGCGGTAGGCGGCGGGGGGATCACTAAATTGAGCGCGCAATTCCGCCAAGGTAGACACTTGTATTTCGCCTGGATTGCCTGCCCATCCCATTTGTCCCAGGGATGCAAGCACCATGCACCAAAAAATCCATTTCCCTAATTTCTGCATACCTCATTCTCCTCTGATCGTTCTCATACGGTCGTAGCCGGGTTCCCAATGAATCGGGGAAGAGGGCCCTATTCCAAAGCCTCTGTACCTGGCGCTGATGGTGAAGCCATGCCTGGGCTCCCCCCTCATGGGGAGCAGTTAATCCCATCCTTGCCGGAAAATCAACCCATTATCGCGTCCCCATTCCTGTGGAGGGTAAATCGAGGCCGGGGACGGGGAAACGGCGGGGCGGGGGGAGAGGCACCCCGCCCCAAGGGATTCCTAATCGGAAAGAGGGGATTTCAATCCGTTTATTGCAGCATCCAATCGTTGACAGCCGAGCCGCCCAGCAGGGTAACACGGATATCATCATAGATCACTTTGGCCGTACCACTGCCAGGAGCCACATTGTTGCGTGGCGCATCGTAGGGGTCACGGATACCCACAAAACCGGCCGGAATGGGGGCTTCGGATGCCGCCAGTTCCCATTCGGTCACGACGACATCATTGGTCATCAGGGAGCCACTACGCCCACCAGGATTAACGACCAGGGAGACTTTCGTCCCCGCCAACGGACCCGAACTGACCCAGACGTTGCCGCCGCGGGTATCCATCCCCCAGACGGTGTCCAGATTATCCAGCAGCAGGGGGCCCATGGTTTCGTTTTCGACCCAATGCTCGGTGCCGATGCAAACGGAGGCGTAGCCGTTGGGAATGAACACATAGGTTCCTTCGATCACGAGTTGTTTATCGCCGAAGGGAAGGACTTTATCCAAACGACACCAACTATCTTCGTAAGAATCATCGATATGGTCGATTGCCATTTCGTTGTCGCCATCGCCATCAACATCAAAGACATCGGCAAACATGGCTTCTTCCCAGCCACCCGGGGTGATGGTTTCAATAACCCAATCCTCGCCCAGCGTATCCCGGTTGAAGTTATCCACGAAGAAATCGGTCTCGGTGCCATCATCACCCACGGTGTAGATGCGAATGTCATCGATGGTTGCATCGCGATTTAAGATACTCCGAAACGCGAAACCGCCTTGCAACGCAGGCCCGAGGGTTTTGAAGCGAGCCACTTCGACGTCGTTGCGATAGCTGCGGCCGGATTGCGCGCCCTTGTCGATCACCAGCTTAAACCGCATGCCCGGGCCGACACTACCTTGGCCCCGGGCTTGACCGCCCGCCCAGCCGCCATTGACCATGCCGTAGTTGAAACCTGCGCCATTATCAAACAAGAGAACGTTGCTGGTCACACCAGGTGTATAGGCTTGGGTTCCAACCACGAGAGAAGGGTTGTAGGTTGATCCGCTGAGATACCCGACAAAGGTAAATTCAAAGACGGTAGTGCTGCCGACGAAGGTGGCCTCGGCCGCGGTACGGACCCAGGTATCGCCAGACCCATCGTTGGTGATGTTCAGCGCACCATCCTGAATGCTCAGAGAAAGCGGCCCTGGCGCGGGATCCGCACCCAAGGTTTCATTGACCCAATCGGTACCCACGTCGGTCCGATTGAAATTGTCTTCCAATAAAATGGTTTCCGTACCGTCCGCGGCGATTTGGTAGAATTTGACATCATCGATGGCGATATCGCGGGAAACCACATCCCGGAAGCCCATCCCCCCGGATAAGGGGGTGCCGGTAGTCACCATAAAGCGGTCCGCGATTTCTCCATTGATGTAGTACCCGCCCTGCAAGCCATCGGGATCGATTTCGACTTTAATGCGAACGCCCGGCATAATTTGATTGCGGAACGAGGTGTTCTTGGACAGACGGATGGTCTTCCATTCCGTCGCCCCGGCGGCATTGTGCACTTGCCGCATCAAACTGAAGGCCTGGAAGGAGAAGGTGGAAATCACCCCTCCGTTATCGCCATTCACATCAGTCGCGCCCAAGAGGGGCTGCATGTTCATCCGCTTGAAGTTGGCGGCTTCCTGGAAGCCCCCATCCGCAAAGAAGATATCATACTGGAGGCCGGTGTCGTAATTAAACTGGTTCTTCGTGACAAACCAGTTGGGGGCATAACCCCATTCCATGACCAGCTGGCCATCGATGATTTCCGCGTTCCCCGGATTGCCAAGAACCTGCCATTTGGACAGGTCGCCAGAGAAATCGTCCTCGAAGGCCACAGTTTGTGTCACCCCCATCAGAGGGCAGACCGCGATTAAGCCCAGCGCCAAAAGCCAATACCATCCTGCTTTACAACCACTCGTCTGTTTTGATTTTTCCATATCCCTTTTCCTCCATGTTTCATGGATCTTACCCAAATTTCTAGGATGGTTTATTGTTTCGAAATTCAGGCGGACTATCAATAAACAAAATGATAAAAAAAATGCACTTTTTGACAGAAGGATTCTTCCCATTGACCGCTTGCCTTGAGGCGGCATTTTTGGTATGGTGCTGGGAAGCCGAGGAAGGGGTGGATTTCCCCTCTAAAACTCCATATCCACGACCTATCCCTAAGCGATGAAAAATCAATGCAATACATGCTCTTATGGTCCTTCGCGGGGAGGCATGGATTTTCGGGGAATCAGAAGACGGGAATGGGGAGTGTGATCCCAGAAACCGAATGCGTCACCCATAGGGCGATGCAGGAGATTTTGATAGAAAATTTGAGATGGAGACAAGGCCGTGAGTTCGATCGAGGACCGATTTTACCGTTACTTGCTGGCCAGCCGCAAGGACCAGGACTGGGGATTGTATGTCACGGACGCGGGGCGGACACGGATCTTCCCAAACACGCCCTACCCACCCCCGGGGCATCCGCCCGACTATAATTTCACAGTGGATCAGGGTCGGATTCTGCGGGCGTACCAAGTGGTGTATATCACCCATGGGGGGGGATACTTTGAGACCAAGCAGACCGGATTGAAGAAGATCGAGCCGGGCAACGCCTTTCTGCTCTTCCCCAATCAATGGCACCGCTACTGGCCCCTGCCAGAAACCGGCTGGAACGAGCATTGGGTGGGTTTCGATGGCGAGACGGCCAAACGGATCACCGAGCGGGGATTTTTCACCCCCCAAAAGCCGATCTTCAACGCGGGGTATGATGAATATCTGGTGGGGCTGTTCGATAAGATCATTGATTTGATCAAGAACGAGCCGTTTGGATTTCAGCAAACCATCGCCTCGCTGACCATGGAAATTTTATCCAAGATGAATTCGCTGAATTATGGGGAATCCCCCGATTCCAGCATGATGCTACAAGTGATTCGGGAGGCAAAGTCGATGCTGGCGGAGCGGATCGCAGAGCCGGTTTGCATGCAGGAACTGGCGGAATCACTGGGGGTGAGCTATTCGTGGTTCCGGTGGGCGTTCAAGACCTATACCGGCTTCCCGCCACACCAGTATCTATTGGAAATGCGGATGGAGCGGGCCAAGTTTCTGCTGAGTTATACGAAGGAATCGATCAAGGAAATCAGCAATGAACTGGGGTTTGACTCACCCTATTATTTTTCGCGGCTTTTTAAAAAGAAGAACGGGAAGAACCCTAGTGATTGGCGTAAGCACGCCAAGATTGAACTGCAACAGGGATGAGAAAGGGCGGGGTGTTCCCCCGCCCTTTCTCGTTTGGTGCCAGATGGGGTTAGCGTGCAAATTCGGCCCGTAGCGTGACCACATCCCAAGCCGGGACGATGACCGGCCCATGCTGCTTTTGTATGGCCTTTTCGCTGGTATCACTGAGATACAGCGCATGGGGAGCGGGATCGCTCCATTGCAAGGTGGCTTCTGTATCCTCCTCTGCCGCGCCAAAGAGGCGGACAATCCAGGCTTTGCCATCCTCGCTAGGCTTGAAGGCGATCACCATGGCATCGGTGGGGGTGACTTGGAGGCGCGGCACGGCGGGAACCGATCCAACCGCCGGGGCGGCGATGAGGTTGTGGCTGAGGCCGGTGGCGAAGCGGGCCGCGGCGCCGGAAACGAATCCATCATGGGGCCGGAGGGCGTAGCGGAAGAGCACCGGCCCTTCTTGATACGCGCGGTAATTGGTGCCCCAATGGTTGTTCATTACCCAGGAGAAAAGGGTTTGGGTGGGATCGACCGCTTTGCGCCAGACATCGGGATTGCTCTGCGAGCCCAGCAGGCGGGCGGATAATTCGCCGACCTGGAGCAAGGGGGCATCGAGGGTAACCCAGGTTACGCCTTTTTGCTCATTGGAGACATCGGCCCAGCGGCCCACGGTGAACCAGTTTTTGCACGCGCTGGGTATTTGATCGCGCTCGGGCTGCATCATCCCCAGGGGGATATCCAGGCGCATCACGCCATCAGGAACCTGGAAGGGGAAGGCAAAATTGACACTTTCCTTCCCGCCCTTTTGCGCAAACACCCAATCGCCGGGAGTGGGGGTTTGGGGCCCGCGCTTTTTATCCACGCAGTTGACCATTTCCACATAATCCGCGCCCGCCCAAAGACGATACTCGGTGGTGAGAGCGTTACAGCCAGGGGCTTGGGATTCGACCACATAGGAGGCAACCAGCGGCCCTGGTTCCTTGACCGTGATCTTCACCGCGCTGGTTGATTGCACGTCGGCCAGGTTATCGCCAGGCAGGAAGAGATACTGGTTCAAGGTGTAACCAGATGCGGGATCGGCAAAATTGCCCTCGATCCCCCGTGCGGCCAGTTCTTTGATCCCACCGGTTTGTTCATCCAGAAGGATACGGATTATTCCATTATCCAAGCCATTTGCCTGAATCGCCACTTGATCCTGGACGAAAGCCTCGCCCGCGCGGACCACATAACGGCGGGCGGCGAAGG
>JAVFAP010000077.1:0-10379 GCA_034002445.1 bacterium
ACCTGCGGGTTTCGCCAACGCCTGTTCAGCTTGGGCGACGCGTCCCCGGCCTTTCTGCATGTGGTGAAGATCAGTGGTTCCAAGGCCCATTACCACAAGCGGGCCACCGAGTTTTACTACATCCTGAAAGGCGAAGGGGAGATGACGGTGGATGGCGAGTCCTTCGCCCTGACACCGGGAACAGTGGTCCAACTCAATCCGGGCTCGGTGCATTCGTCCACCGGCGACCTCACCGTTCTGGTGATCGGCGTGCCGGATATTTTGGAAGAGGATATTTTTTTCCCAGAAGCGTAAGGGAAATCATCGGGATTGCTGGATCAAAGAAATTCATCCAAGGGGGATGTCATGAAAAAAGGCTTCACACTCATCGAACTGCTCATCGTCGTTGCGATCATCGGCATTTTGGCCGCGATCGCAGTTCCCAACTTTGTCAACGCGCGGGTGCGCGCCATCATCGGGCGTTCGGTGTCGGATATCCGCACCATTGCGCAGGCGATCGAAATGTACCGGCTGGATACCAACCATGTGCCGTTCCGCCACCCCGGCTGGCCGTCAGGATGCAAGGACGACGCCTGCTCCTCGACCTACAACCTGGCACCGCTGACATCGCCCATCGCGTATCTAAGCAGCATTCCCTTCGATCCCTTTTTCTCCGCCCCAGGCACCAACGCCACCGATGACCGGGGTGACGGCCTTCCCCGCGGCTGGTATTTGTATGTCGGCGTCAAATCGTCCGCACTGAGCAAGGACGACCTGCACGGCGCCTGGCGGGTTTGGGGATTCGGCCCCGATTTGTCCCGCCAAAGTTGGCCCATCCGCCCCTACGACGCGAGCAACGGCCTCAATTCCAAAGGCGACATCATCGCCAGCGAAAAAACCGGCTTTTTAACCGATGACCTCTCCCACAAAGCCAACGTCAGCATCAGTACTGACGTGGAAGATCAATTCATCTACAACCGGTGAGTGTGGGGTAGTGGATAGTGTGACAGTAGGTTGTTGGTATTATGTAGTAGTTAGGTGAAGGTTGTTTCCTAACCGACAAACCCTGCTAAATCGTACCCGTAGGGTAGGCTCAAAACGAGCAAAGCGAGTGTAGCCCACCAAGCCCAAATAAAACCACGCCCCTGGATAGCAAAGCGGGAAATCCTCGTTAGCGGATGCAACGCTGGAGCGACGCCGCATCAACCCTGCTTTATCGCAACCCTGGGCTTCCTAGTAGAGAGTCTTTTGTATATTACCAAAAAGGAGTATAGAATGGAATTATCAAGTCTGATCCCCAACATTGTTGAACGAATAAAAAAAGCAGATTTCAAATCGGAAGCAGCAGTTTCTCAGGGTATTTTACTCCCGATCTTGAAATCTTTGGGATGGCCAGTATTCGATACAACCATCGTCATTCCAGAGTATTCCTTAGAAGGGAAGCGAGTGGATTACGCACTTTGTCACCCCAAAAACATTCCTTTGATTTTTATAGAAGTTAAAAACATAGGATCATCTGACGGAGCGGATAAGCAATTATTTGAATACGCTTTTCACATAGGCGTCCCATTTGCCGTTTTAATGGATGGTCAAGAGTGGAGTTTTTACTTACCTGCTGGACTAGGATTTTATGCGGAAAGACGTGTGTATAAAATAGATTTCTTGGAACGCGAACCAGACGTGATCATAGAACGACTCCAGAGGTACTTACAATATGATCATGTTTGCAGTGGCAAAGCACTGAAAGATGCAAAAGATGACTATGATAACGTCACGAAACAACGTGAATTACAAAAAACACTTCCAAAAGCATGGCAGATTTTGCTCGAAGAACAAAATCCAACCTTATTAGAACTCTTATCAGATAAAGTTGAAGACCTTTGTGGTTACAGACCAGAAATTGAGGATTGCGAACACTTTATTTCCAATCTATCTTCTCATAATACTCAAATTTCTTCATATTATCCCACAACTCAGAATCCCAAACCCATCACAGATCATTTTCTTAAACCTAAAACATTCCCTGAAAACAATCAGCCTTCAATACAATTAGGAAATAATACTTTTAATTACAGAACTGCGAAAGAAGTTTTAATCAAATCAATGCAACTTTTTCATGAAAATGATCCGCAATTTATTAATAAATTCATACAGAGAAAACACGGAAAAACGAGAAGATATATTGCCAAGGATCCGATGGATCTTTATCCCAACAGGCCAGATTTAAAAGGGCATTCTGTTGAATTTGTTCCCGGATGGTGGCTAGGTACAAACTATTCTAAAATTAATATCCAAAAAATCATTAATCTTGCCTGTGAAGTTGTACATCCTGACATATCACGTATATTCAAATATACCATTTAAATATTTGATAATAATAGCACGGCTAGGAGGGCACAAAACAAACTGTGCCCTCCTAGCCGTGCACCACCTTCAATTTCACGACAATCATGGCATTTATATACTTTAACGTAGCAGCGGAACAGTCTAAAACAAAACCGGCCGTCTACTTTCTGCCGTCTTCGATCAAATCTCTTATCTTCAGTCCCTTGAGAGACAGCGTTTCCCGCAATTGTTTGGCTCGTTCCAGCGCTGTTTTGACAGCCTCTTGCAAAATCTTCCCGACGGGAATCAAGCGTGCCACAGGAATGCCCCGCTGAGTAATGATAAACTCATTTCCCTCATTCACCATCGCAATGATTTCAGAAAATGAGTTTTGGCATTCTGCCATCCGATCCGATTCATGATTCTTCTCACAAAGCGTTTTTTTATTTTAAACGCGATTTCTTTGAAGAGCAAGGAAAATGCAGTAGACAGTGAGTAGTGGGCCGTTGATATTGTTAAGTGAAGGTTGTTGCCCAACCGACAAACCCTGCTAAATCGTACCCGTAGGGTGGGCTCAAAACGAGCAAAGCGAGTGTAGCCCACCAAGCCCAACGCACCAATCCAGCGCAAACCTCGACCTCCGGCATGCTTCATGAAAAAGCCGTGCAACGTCAAGCCCAGAGTTCCATCCATTTTTTTAAAAATGGACGGAACCCTGGGCTATCCAAGAAACAGCCTTCCAGCCCTCAATAATACCAACATTCATTTCAATAAGTGCTGAAACGCAACCCTGGGTGAAACCCCACTATCCACTCCCCTGCCTGGGCGGGATGAACGCAATGGGGTTTGCTGGTATAATATGCCTACCGCTGAAAATCTGAGTGGGAAAATCTGTTGGTTGAGTGCCTGATGCCGAAGGATACAGTCAAAGAGAAGATTTTGGAAAAAGCCGATATTGTGGAAATTGTATCGGGCTATTCCCGTTTGCAATCGCGGGGGGGGCGTCTCTTTGGTCTTTGTCCCTTCCACAAGGAAAAAACACCGTCCTTCAGCGTGAATCCCGATCAGGGCTTTTTTCATTGCTTCGGCTGTGGCAAGGGGGGCAATGTCATCGACTTTGTCATGAGCGTGGAAAACCTCACCTTTGCGGAGGCGCTCCGCTATCTTGCCACCAAATTGGGAATCCCGATGGATTCGTACACCGGAGGGCGGCGAGAGCATCAGGAGATCGACCGTTACCAGGTGATGGATTACGCGGCGCAACTCTATTCCAGCGCCTTGGAGAAAAACGCGGAGGCGAAGGCCTATCTGCGGCAGCGCGGGCTGACCGACGCGCATATTCGCCAGTTCAGTTTGGGCTACGCGCCGAAGGGCTGGGACAACCTGGTGCAGGCCATGCACCGGCGGCAAATCCCGGATACGGTTTTAAACGAGGTGGGCTTGATTGTCCCGCAGAAAACCGGGTCGGGGTTTTATGACCGGTTTCGCCACCGCATCATGTTCCCCATTCGCAATACCCTGGGGCGGGTGATCGCCTTCGGAGGACGGGCGTTGGATCCCCAGGATCACGCCAAGTATCTCAACTCCAACGAGACAACGCTGTTCAGCAAATCCAAGGTGTTGTACCTGCTCGATCAGGCCAAGAAGGTGCTGAAGGACAAGGGGGCGATCCTAGTCGAGGGGTATATGGACGCCATCGCCCTGCATATCCATGGATTTGATCAAACGGTGGCCAACCTGGGAACCGCGTTGACCAAGGATCACACCAACATTCTGCGGCGCTATACCAGCGATTTCACCCTGCTCTACGATGGGGACACGGCGGGGATTAACGCGGCGATGAAGGGCGTGGAAACGTTTTTGGAGATGGGTTATTCGCCCAAGGTGGTCTTGCTGCCCCAGGGAAAAGATCCGGATGATTTCATCAAAGCCGAAGGGAAAGAGGCGATGCAGGCACTGTTGGACGCGGCCGGGGATGGCTTCGATTTTTATCTCCAGCAAGTCGTGCAGCGGCACAATGTGGAAACCCCCCAGGGAAAATCCAATATCGTGGCGGATATGGTGGTTTTGATCGACAAGATCACCGAACCCATTCTCTTGCAGGATTATCTCCACCACCTTGCACGGCGGATCGGCAGCGATCCCACCACCCTCCAGAATTCGATTCGGAAAAAACTAAAGAAACTTGCACCCCACGCGCCAACGGAGGTTCGAGCGGCAGACAAGCCGGTGAATGCACCCGATCCGCATCGGCTGCTGAAGGAAGGCGTGATCCGGCTGCTGGCCTTGGCCAAGGGGCTGATCCAGCCAGGGGTGGAGCAACCCACCCCGATGCAATTCCAATCCAGCGATCTGGAAGAAATCCGCGCGTTTTTTAATCCCAACTTGGCGTCCACAAACAAGGCGGACCGCATTTTGCACATTCTCCTGGAATACATGGCAAACGAGACCGACGGGGCGAACGCGGTACGGCTAGCCGGATTGTTTCCCGAAAGCGATATGCTTTCGTTGTTTATCCATATTACCGAAAATGAACCCCTACCCTCTTCACAAAAAGCGATAGAAAAAATGCGGGATGAGGTGATGGGGGAAATTTATAAAGCCAGGGAAAAGCGGCGTCAGCGGACGCTCCTGAATCAATACAAGAACGGTGACGCGGCAGCGCTGCAAGAACTGAACGAACTCATACTCAAAAAGGATAAAAAAGATCAATCATGAATGTTATGGGGCTTTATCAACATATTTTAAAAGAACTCAGCGCGGATGCCATTCTGGATCACACCCGAACCCTTTGGGAAAACAACCGAAGTTCAAATTTTACCGAGTACCAGAAGTCCGCAGACTATGTCATGAATCTGTGCAAAGAGTATGGCCTAGAAGTCGAGAATATCGATTATGGGGCGGATGGACGGACACAGTACGGTGATGCGGTGATGCCCCTGGGCTGGAACTGCACGGCGGGCAAGATTGAGTTGATTCACCCCACCCACAAGATTTTGGGGGATCGCGAAACCGAGCCGAATTGTATTGGCATGTGGTCCCCCGCCACCCCAGAAGGAGGGCTGGAGGCCGAGGTCGTCTGCTTGCCCAGCGGGGAGCCAGGCGAACTCAACAGCCGCGATCCCAAAGACAAAATCATTCTGACACCAGGAAAATTCGAGACGATTCGCGAGGCAGCGATCAAGAAAGGGGCGCTGGCGGTGGTCAGTTCCTGGCATCCTGATCCGAACGCCAAGGACAGCCTGCAATGGATAAATCGCAATACGGAAACTCCGGGCGGCTGGGGACCGAAGAAAGAAGAAATAACCATCCCGGCCTTGGCGATCACACCCCAGCAAGGAGAAGATTTGAAACGGATGGCGGAAAGCGATCCGCTGCGGATGCGGATTACCATCAAGGCGGCGATGGAGGCCAGTTCATTCTACACGGTTCACTCGGTCCTGCATGGCGATCCAGGCGAGGCCGAGGTGCTGATCCTGGTGCCTCTGTATGACCAGGGGGCGCATTTCAACGCCGTAGGGGTCGCGGTTGCCCTGGAAAGCGCACGAGTACTCAACGATCTCATCAAGGCGGATACCTTCCCCCGGCCGCAACGCAGCATCCGCTTTTTGTTTGTCCCCAAACGGTATGGCGCGCTGGCCTTCGCGCATCATTACAAGGCCTTGCTGGATAAAACCATCTTTGCCCTGTTCCTGGAGAGCGGAGCGGGTGATCCCGATCTGTCCTGGTGCCGCTGGGGGTATCACCTGGCCCCGGTATGCCAGCGGCATTACACCGACGGCCTAGCTTGGTTTTTATGCACGGAATATTTGAAGACCTGGCGCCCGCAGCGGTTTATTGAACAGCGCCCCTTCTCGATGGTCGGCGATGTCTTTTTTAACGATCCCGCCATTGGCGTGCCCACGCACTGGCTGTATGGGGGCACCCCGGACGAGTGCCGCCATACCAGCGCGGACCGCATCGACACGGTGGACCGGCGCGCTTGCATCGATCTGTGCGCGGCCAGCGCCTCCATCCTCTACACGCTGGCTTCGGTAGGCGTACCCAATATTCCCCACATCGCCTATTGGAATTATCAACTTTCCCTGGAACGCATCCAGAACGATATCCGCTATTTCATGGACCGTTCTGAAGAAGTGAAGACGATCAACGAAATCAACGACCTGCTGGGCGAGATCACCCGGCATTTTCCAAGGCGGATCGAGAGTGAAATCCAAGGGCTCACCACATTGGAAACCATCGACACCGAAGTAACCACCTCCCCCGAATGGCCGACGATCCAGGAGTTTATCGCGATCCTGCGGGATCAGCAAAAAGCATCGATCTCTCTGTTGCGCCGTCATCTGGAAACAAAAACAGATCTCTTGGGCGTTCCTGTTACCAGTTTGAACGTCCCCAAAGCCCCAGTGGAGGATGAACGGATTCCCCGCCGGATTGGAGATACGATCGGCACCATCACCCTCGATGCCCTGCCTTATGCCAGCTGGACGACACCGGTGAAGACCTCGCCACGGGGCAATGTCCCCTTCATCATGGCGTGGTGGCTGGCGGATGGGAAACGAACGGTAGGCGAGATTGAAGCGCTGCTGAAACTGGATATCGAACGCTACCGGGAATGCATCCCCGCCTGGTTTACCTTCCTGGAAAAACATGGGTACATCCAGTTTGGTCCAGAATCAGAAACCGAGACGGTCCCCGCAGTGGAAGAAAAAGCCCCGGAGGTAACCCCGGCCGCCTCTCCCGAAGAAGCGACTCCCGCTCCCATCCCCGCGGAACAGACTGCCGAACCGGAAGTAAAAGAAGAGTCAGGCACAGTGGAAAACGACAAAGTGTGGTGAATACTCCATATCCCGCGCCGCCGTACTCAAAGGCGGTCAGGTCACTGTCGTGGAAAACGACAAAGTGTGGTGAATACTCCATATCCGTCAACCCCAGGAGCAAAAAAGAGGCTACCGAGGCATAGCAAACAATGGGTCGGGCCGAATAGCCAAGATGGATGCTACAAAGTGAAAACGGCGGGGAGGAGCGTGCTCTTCCCCGCCGTTTTGGTGTTGGTATCACTCCATTTCTGGAGATACGTGATTCTTCGGAGCGGTGAAAACCGACATGTGTCGGATCTTGTCTTCAAACCAGACCCCCGTGCCGACCAAGGCAGGGGTCTTGACCATGAATTCCTTCCCCGCGCCAATGTTCTTTTTACTGAGGACAATACCATCGCGTATCTGGCATAAAATGTCCTTGGGGATCGCTTGTGGGGTTTTGGCTTCTTCCCGTTTTTCCTGGATTGCCTGGGAAAAATAGGCATCGCCGATCGCGCCCCACATGGCTTGAAACGAATCGCTGTGATCGAAGAGATCCATGCCCAGGGCTGTTTCCCCGCAGAAGACCATCACTCCGCAGGTCTTGGAAGGCAGTTGGAAGGCCTCGCGGTAGGCGGTAATCCGGTCCTGGACTTGCTGGAAGCCATCCGTCAAGGATTGGGTAGACGAATGGAGATTCATGCAGCACATGTAATTGGCCACTTCCTCCCAGATCTCGCCTTGATCGCTATTTGCCTCACCTGTACTTATGCGGTCGGCGTAGAGTTTATCCACCTTTTTTCCGCGCAGATTGGGGTGGGCGAAATGGGTGGTCTGGAAGGTTCGGGACGTATAACTCCAACGGCCTTGCTCCACGCAGCAGACGGGAACCCGGATCCGGATTCCTGGCGAGACCAGGATACTGACATTGATGACCCGGTTTTGCTTGGCTCCGGTAATAATCGCCCCTTCTGGTACTAGCAAAGGCAGCGGACCTTGGTTGTGAATCATGACAGAATTGACAGAACCGGATTCATTCACTTCCTCGATCACGGCGGTCCCCTCTTCCAACGCGGTGTTCAATAGGGTGTAGCCCGGTTCCTGCCCATTGGGATAGAAAAGGGGGAAGATGGTCAGGTTTTCATGATGCAATCCATACCCCATGTCAATCCGGTACAGGGCGTCTTGAATCTGGGCCACCCCATTTTGCTGAAAGGCGGTTTCGACTTCTTCCGCCTTGCACGGAATCAGTGCCAGCAACAATTGGGTTTCCGGAAACAAATCCCGCTCCGCCAAGCGGGTCAGACGCCGCCCCACCCCCAGGATTAGGTTGGGATCAGGAAAATCCAAAAAATTCTGGAACACATTGCGCACCATTTCGTGCACAATCGCTTTCTCGCTATCCGGGGCGGGATTGGGTTCCAGGATAGTTTCCCCTCTTTTTTCCAGGAAGACTTGGAGTTTCAAAGGCCATCCTCCGCTCTGGGCAATCCGCCGGGCTGGGGTGTGCATTGTCGTGCTCCCCTGCAATGTGATTTTGCCCTGATCCAGGAGCGGCGCGATCCACGCCGAGACTTTTCTGGGCAGAAAGCCGATCGATTCAAAACTGGAATTCAAAAGACGGATTGCGTTTTCATCATAGGGATTGTTCAGATCTCGCTCGACGAAAAGACTCTCCGAGAGTTGGATTTCGTCATCGTTGTATTGCATTCCCACAATTTTGGTATGAATTTGTCCGATATATCGGCTTGGTGCTTGTTTCATGGGATCCTCCATTTTGGACCTGTTTCTTGTACTCGGCCAGATCGAAATATTCACCCCGGGTTGATTGATCCTGCCGCTTGCATCTTATGATAACTCTCTATACAAGTACCATGCCAATTGGAGAAATCAGGTATAAACACCTGATTTAAAAGATTTTAAGACAAAAATCCCCTCATCGGGTTTCAGAGACGAGGGGGACCGAAACGATCAATTTTTGAAGAATCCCATCATAATTTAACTGTCTCCAACCCATTTTTTCAAAGTGTTTTTGGCCATGCCCAACGCGGTGGCGGTGTGGGTAATGTTATGGTTGAACAGTTGAAACACGTGGCAAATGTAGGTCTTGCGGATCACCTCTTCCGGCTGCACATCCTCAATCGTGGAGGGAAGAAAAAGTCGGAGATCGCGCGAGGACACCCCCGGAGCCGCGGGGCCGGGTGGGTTGCGGAATTCACTTTGCAGCACGTCGGCGACGGGCAGTTTCATGTACGCCGCGCGTTTGAGGACATGGAGGAATTGACGGATATTGCCCGGCCAGGAATAGGTTTCGATCGCCGCCCAGTCGTCATCCGATAATTGGTAGGGAAAGCCGTTTCGGCGCAGATCATAGAGGATTTTATGGGCGATTTCGCGCAAATCCTCAAGATGCTCGACCAAGGGCGGGATTTCCAGAGTCAAAACATTGAGGCGGTAGTATAAATCTTCCCTGAATTTACTGGAGTCGATCTGTTCTGCAAAGGATTGATTGGTCGCGGCAATCAGACGTACATTAATCGGATGGGCTTTCATCGTCCCCAGCGGCATCACCGTTTTTTCTTCGAGCACTCGCAACAGTTGGGTTTGCACGCTGAGAGGCAGTTCGGCCACTTCATCCAGGAAAAGCGTCCCGCCGTCCGCCATGACGAACGCCCCCGCCTGGGCATCCTTGGCACCGGTATAGGCGCCGGAAACATGGCCGAAAAGCCGGTCATGCGCCAGGTCGGGATTGGTACTCAAGATGGCGCAATTGACAGGGACAAACGCGCCCGCCAAGCCGCTGGTTTCATGCAGCATGCGGGCGGCCACCTCTTTCCCCGATCCAGTAGGCCCCGTGATCAGGACCGGCTCGGGGATGGGCCCCATGCGCTTGATCCAATCGCGGAGTTCTTTCATCCGCTTGCTCTTGCCCAAGGGGATATAAAAGCGGGTGGAGCGAAAAATATTGATCTCTTTCAGTTCGTCTTGAGTCAAAATCTGTGCCCTCGCGATTTTCCGAATGGCTTCGATGAAACTCTGGGTTTCATCGAACTTAAAGTATTTCGCTCCGGTATATTCGAAAAAATCGTGCCAATCCTGGTGTTCGCTGGGAAGTTTTTTGACGGAATCGACATATTCAGACGCAAGATGGAGAAGAAAATCGGTGGTCTTGGTTTTGGGGAGACGGTAATATCGGTGTACCGCTTGCGTATTCGAGTTGCATTTCAAAAAAACCGGCTGGCAATAGGGGAGCATGGCATCTTTCAAAGGCAGCAG
>JAVFAP010000078.1:0-10345 GCA_034002445.1 bacterium
CCAGGCCAACAGCCTGAGCCGGGATATTCAGATACTGGACAACGCCATTTTGCGGAAAAAGAAGGAAGATCCGCTATTACAGGAAATGGAAGGGACCACCGCCGAGATGATCGAAGCCATGAAGGGGAACAACCTCTCCACCGTGGATGCGTGCCAATCATTTTATAACCGCAACGCGGATGACTATGCGGTCCGGCACAAATTGTTGGAACCGTATATCAAAAAAGCGAACGAAACCCGGCTGGCCTATTTGCGCACAAAGCAAAAAACCGTGGAATCCGAATACCTTCTGTATGAGGACGGCTTCACATTTCTTTCGAGTTTCATTGAAGAGATAATCCGCATGGATCAAGAAGGAGAAATGGCGCAAGCGATCGTGTCAGGAGTGGTTGAAGTGAAAGCCCTGCTCGACGCGGCGAAAACCGCTTTTCTACAGACAACCAGCATCCCTGAAAACGAGTTAGAAAACAACAAGGCCGCTTTCAATGCATTTGATAAAGAACACCTATCCGCCATCGTCACGCGCAGCGCGGGGGTACTGGACCAATTGCGGCAAGCCTGGCAGAAACTCATTTGCAATCCCGAGCGAAAACATACAGAATGTACGGTCAGAGTGACACAAGAATAATGGACAACGCTTTATCCCAAGACAGAGGTGACCATGAAGAAAATCCAATCCCTGGTGGATGACCGGAAAAAGCGGATACGAAAGGGCTTGCAGGACGCCTTGCAATGCCTGTTTTCACATGTCGAGTCCCTTTTCCAATCCCTGAAATCCACCCGGCTGCGCTCCACCCCTTTCGTGGGAGAATTGGAGTCGGTCTACTCTTTTTTGGAAACCCTCATTTTAATCCAAGATTCGATGCCCGATGACCGCTTCCGGGAAGCGATCCGAAAATCGTCCCTCACCCTCTACAACCAATTTCGGAAAATTTCCCCCTCAGACCGAGCCCAATTCGAGGGAATTACCGTGGATCCGCGGACCGATTCGCTGGATTTTCTATCCACCACCTTCAGCCACCTTGGGCCTTCGATCCGCCTCAGCCCCAACGAGATGAAAGCGTGGATTATCATCCAAGAAGAAGACGCGCCATTTTTCACCTGTGAAACCGTCATCGCCAGTTTGAAGAAAATTGGGATCGTCGCGGGGATCGCATCGGATACAATCGAGAAAATCTTTCATGACCGGTTATGGGAGGAGGAGGTTTGCATTGCCCAGGGCATCCCCGCCATGGCGGGTACCGATGGGTATATCAAGTACCTGGTGGATATTGATGATCTCAGTTTGGTGCCCAAAGAATTATCCGCCGGGCGGGTTTCGTTTAAAGACGTGAATCTATTTAACTATATCTCCAGCGGGCAACCCATCGCCCAGAAGATCGCGCCCGTGCCGGGCAAACCGGGGCTGACCATCACCAACCGCACCCTCAAACCGATGGATCCGCTGGCCGCGGAATTTCCCGCTATTGAAAACACGGTTTTATCCGAAGATAAACTATTTTTACAGGCGGCGATGGATGGCTGCCTGTCAAAAAGGGGGGGCAAGATCACTTTGGAGCCTACCCTGCGAATCGGCGGCAATGTCTCTTACAAAACCGGGAATCTAGATTCCCGGGTTACAGTCTATGTGACCCAGGATATTCAATCGGATTTCTCGGTGAAAACCGATAAAGACCTGTATGTGCAAGGGCTTATCGAAGGCGCGACCATCGAGGTCAAGGGGGAATTGGTCATCAAAGGGGGCGTTCAAGGCAAAGGGAAGGCAATCATCGAAGCCAACAGCAACATTTCCGCCAAATTCATTGCCAACGCCAGTGTGAACAGCCTGGGTTCGGTTCTGGTCGATGGGGGGATCACGAACTGTGTCATCTGGGCCGCTGGTAATGTCGTTTTATCCGGCCGCAACGCGGAATTGGTAGGGGGAGAAATCCATGCGGATGGAGAAGTGATCGCGGAAGCGATCGGGTCGGATTTGGGGGTAAAAACCAAGATCATCCTGGGAGAACGCATGAAAGAGCTCAGCACTCTTCAAGAAGAGGTCCAGCAAAAAATTACCCAACAAGAAGAGGTGGAAACCAAATGTACTCAAATCATCGACACCCTTGAATTTCAATCCAACAACCTCACCATGGCCAATCCCGAGATCGAGGCGGCGTTGAAGCGAGCCAACCTCATGTTGAGCGAATCCGAAAAAAATCTGGAAGCGCTCAACATGCAAATGGCGCTTCTCCAAACCCAATACGAAGAAAGCCTGAAGCAGATTCGCACCATCCGGGTCCGCAAAACCATCTACCCCGGAAGCATACTGACCATTCAAGACATCAGCCTGGAGGTTAAACGTCCCACCGGCCCGGTGATTGTCGTCAAGCAGGATAACGAGTTAATCACCTTACCGTATACGGAGCCAAACCAGCCAAAAGAATTCTAATTCATCCTAATTTTTTGTAGTGGATTGAGCAGATGAGTGATATTGATGTTTTTTCTCTTTCTAAAGCGCTTGAATCGAGCGAGGTAAACGACGGGGAAGTTTACCAAACGCTTCAGGAAGATATTCGTGAGATTCAAAAAGAGGCGCTTTTAGCCAGCCAAAAGCGGCAGCAGTTGTTGGAAGATCTTCGGAAATCGGTCAACAAAACCCGCTCGTCACCGGATATCCGCAGCGAAAAACGGCAAATGAATGTCCGTTTGATCCGCGATGGGGTGGCATCCGAAATTGAATCCCTTCTTTGGCAAATTGGGAAAGAGTTACAATTGGCCAAGGCCAAGAAGAATCTGACCCAACAATGCGAGCAAATTGGCAAACGCTTTTTTGACCAAGGGAAAGTATTTGTTGAGAAGAAAAAACTGTTAGAAAAAATTGAACGGACCATTACCCAACTTCGCCAAAAAGAGGGAGAGAATCAACACGAATCCGTCACGTTGCAAAAACTAGTATTGTTATGTAGTTCGCTCAATACCGATCTCCGGCGCATCGCGGCCGATGTCTTGACCGTGTATGAAGAGTTGGAGGATCAGCTCCAGGCCGATGAACTGGAAGAAAAAAAATGGTACGAAGCTTATATGCAATGCCTGGCCGCATTGGACCCAAAAGAGCAGAAAGAAACAGTCCAAGCGAACCGAGCCAAGTGTGTCAACTCCACTCCCGAGTTTCGGAAACAACTCTATAAATCCACCATCACCAGTTTGGTAAAATCCAACCCCCGTGCCGCAGCCCTCTACCATCGCCTGGTCCGGGCCAACGCACGGCAAGCGCTGCTCAATAAAGATTTCGATCCCGCCATCCGGGAACTATGCCATGCCCTTCATCTCTGGCGGGATTGTCCCCAGACCTATTGGCTGCTCGCCACCGTGCTCAGCAAAAAAGGCGATACCAACGGCGCTTTTGCCGCGCAACGGGAAGTCCTTCGCTTAACCCCGGATCACCACGCGCTGCGTATGCAAATCGCGGATCAGTGGGCCAGGCGGGGGCGATATGACAAAGCCATTCTTGAATACGAATATTTACTCGCCCATAACCAAGCGACGCCGGAGTTGCGGGAAACCTTGGGCAAGGCATATTTTATGCAATCCCGGTACAGCCACGCCATAGAAATCCTCGCCCCGCTCCATGATGAAAATCCTGGCAATCCCGATATTCAACGCCTGCTGGCCCTTTGTCATGCCGAAACAGATGCGTATCATCGGGCGATTCCTCTTCTAAAAAACGTCCTGCCATATTTTTCCCAGGACGTCCGCCTCCTCCTAGGATTGGCCAAGTGTTACCATGCCCTGGATCACCCCAATGAAGCAATCCAGATTCTGCGCCAATCTCTGCAAGAAGGAAACAAAGAGCCTTCCCTTCAGGAGATGCTGGGTACAATCTATCTGGAGACAGGGGAAACAGAAGAGGCAATTCACTTGTTCCAGGCCATGATTCCACAAACCCGGCAAGAACAAATTTCCTGGGGCCTCGCCTTGGGAGAAGCGTATATGCAGAACAGGCAATGGGCCGACGCAGTTCACACTTACCTCCACACCTTGAAAACAGACCCTAACAACACCACGATCTTATATCAAATTGCCCTCGCTCTCCACCAAAGCGGGCAAGATCCCAAAGCGGAAGTTGCTCTGCAACGGATCATTAGTCTCGATGCCACCCATATAGAAGCCTGGCAACTGTTGGCTGCCGTTTACATGGACAGAAATGAATGGGACAAAGCCAAACAAGCTTTGCACCATGCCGCGCCCCTCATTAAGGAGAAACGCTCATGACGTCTCTTTCTTCCTCCGCTATGGTTCCCGATGCACTTCGGCCGGTTCTCGACCAGATTCCCTCCGCCGTTATTTTTATGGACTTGCAGGAGCGTGTTCTCTTTTTAAACTCCCAGTTTACACAAATGACCGGTTATACCCTGGAGGACTGGGCTCCACCACAACTCATCCTTCCTGATTTCATTCTTCTCCCGGACAAAGTCCTGCCAGATCCCATGGATCCAAACCATCCCAATCCCCTCTGGGAAGGTCGGTTGGAAAACCGCCGCAAGGACGGGAACTTGTTATGGACAAAGATTGCCGTCAATATTTACCACAATGAGGACGGCATGCCCCTCGGGTATCTCCTGATTCTGGAAGACATCACTCCCTTTTTTTCCGTCCATGAAGAGAACACCCGCTTCAAACAACTCATGGACAATTTGCGGGACAACATCTACTTTAAAAACACCGAAGGCCACTATCTCTGCATCAATGCAGCCTATGCGCAACGCTTGTTGCTAAAAGACCCCGCGGAAGCCATTGGCAAATGTGACTACGACTTTTTCTCTGCCACCTATGCGGACGAGGTGCGCGATGACGAAAAAAAGGTGATTCACAGCAAAACCCCGTTGATTAACAAACTTAAGGAAAAAACGATGCCCAACGGGCGCACCTATCGCTACCTGGTCTCCAAATATCCGATCTTCGATGCCAAGAATGAAGTGGTGGGCCTGGTGGGGATCAACAAAGATGTCTCCAATGTGAAGTCCTCCCCTCTCTCTCCGGCCATCCAACCGGTACCCGATACCACCACCCTGGCACTCGTTCCCCTTGATATCCATGAATGGTATGTCCTCACGGATGCGAATCATGTCATTACCCAGATCAGCACGGGCTTGGCTCAGGAACTGCAAGTTCCCCAAGAGATCATGATCGGTCAGTCCCTCGCATTCTTTTTATCCGAACACTTTGGCTTGGATGTCCATAAACAAATCCAGCCCTTTATCCAGAAAACGTTAAGGGACAAAGAAATTTTGCTTGGGAAAAATGGACAAAAAGATTATAAAATTCTTCTTATGCCCATGTCCCAGGATCAGCAGTATCTTGGACTCACCCTGACAATCCACGATATCACCGATTTTAAAATGGCGCGGAAGCAAGCCGAAGCCGCCAACCAAGGCAAAACCGAGTTTCTTAAACGGATGATTTTTGAAATTCGAACCCCCTTGGATGGCTTGATGGGCATGCTGGATTTAGCCATCGAAAAAAACAAAGATGAAGAATTGGATCTGTATCTAAATATTTCCAAGGAATGCGGCCGCTCCATCATCAGCCTCGTGCGAGAATTAATGGATATAACCAAAATTGAACTCGGCAATTTTGATATAGAAACCAGCGAAGCACCGTTGGATCACATCCTTCAGGAAGCCATCAAAACGCTCCCCTTGGAAGAACAACCCCTGATATCCTATGACATTGATCCCCGCACTCCCACAACGATTAGTGGCTTGCTCCTCCCCACAATTCAGGTCTTATCCATCATGATGGAAAAAGCCAAGGAAATGATGCAGACACCCAATCTTTATTGGCGAATTACCTCTCAAGAACGGAATTTTAATCAGATACAGCTCATGTTTGGCCTTTCTCCTAATTCCATCGATCTCAATTGTCTGCCCGACCGAACCCGGGAAAATGTGATTGCGGAAGAGGCTCAATCCTATCCTCTTTTCGGCCATTTTATCAAAATTCTGAATGGGCATTGCTGGATGGAACGGAGCGGCCAGAAAATTGTGAAGATATGCTTCGAAGCCAATTATTCAACCGTCAAAACGACCATCCCGGTTTTAAATTCGACTCTCCCCAGACGAGCCAAAGTGCTGGTCGCGGACGATAGCCGAATATCGGGCGTGGTGGCAAAAGAACTCCTCCAACACCAAAACTGTGAAGTCCGGGTGGTCCGCAATGGGAAGGAAGTACTACAAGTCCTTAGTGAAGATATATTCGATCTGATCTTGATGGATATCGAAATGCCCGAGATGGGAGGCGTAGAAGCCACCCTCCAAATCCGGGAGAATCCGGCGTTTCAATCGCTGCCCATTCTAGCGATGACTGCCCATACCATGGATGTGGATAAGAAGACGTATGAAGAGATTGGGATGAATGACCTGATCCCCAAGCCTCTCGACGCAGCAACCCTTGCCGAGAAACTCGATCGCTGGGCGCCTCGATGACAAAGGCACCCAGTCGCCATTCTTCATCTAACGATACGAGAAACATCCAATAGGTACATCTGCCGCTGCCCCGAGTGGAGGGAATCGATACACACCCGCTGGCCATCCCGGCTCCAACGGCCGTGTAAATCGCAACGGGACTGATCCTTGAAATGGGTGTCCATATAAAACCGGCCCAGAATCACCAACTCTTTCCTCTCCAAGTTGTACAGCATCAGGGTTTGCATCCGTTCTTGATCCGGGTAGGTATCGGTCAGCATCCAACGCCCATCCGGAGAAATGGTGCAGTGCCCATCGCGGGTAAAGACCTCTCCCCCAACAATATCTACCGTATCACTCTGGTCGGTGTAGAGATGGTATTGATCCCCGCTCTCGGGTTTGCGGGTATAAGCCAGAATCTGGGTGGGATTTTTCCAGATAAAATGGGACACCATGTCATGATCCGCCAGGCAGGAGATATCGGAGCCATCCAGATTCGCCGTGAACATCCGGGTCCGCCAGCGTGGGCCCTCTTTCTTCACCGGTTCCCAGCGATGCAGGAAGATGAATCGATTCCCGGCGGGGTTGACCAGAAGATGATTGAACCAATGCTTGGCTCCCTCCATCGTTTCTTGCGGCTGGAACGCAGCGATCTGATCCAGACTAAGAATCAATTTGGACTCGCCCGTTTTCAAGTCCAGCCGAACAATGCCATCTCCCGCCGGATGGAGTTGATCACCCCAGGCATCCTTCCCGCCTTCATAGCCATACCCCGGACGGGTTTCATCCAGCCGGGCGAAATTCGTCGTGACCGCGTACCGGCCATTCGGCGAAAGGGCATAAATCGCCTGTGGGAGTGTGCGTGTCTCACCGGTAAACGCATCCTGAATCACGGCGACAAATTGCCCATCGCGGCGGTCGTTGTAGATGATCTGGCTGGCACTGCCGGGAACCCATTGCAGCATGCAGCCTTGCTGCCAGCCCCAGGCCCGCGTTTCTCCTAGATCGATCCAGCGGTCCTGCTCGTGCAGGTCAACCATGCCGATGCGGATCGTGTCGTCTGCCGTGGGTGGCCGGTCGTCAAAATCCACCGCCATCCCCAAGAGATAACGGCCGCTGGGATCAAATTGTTCTTTGTCGTAGTAGCCGAACCAATGCGAGAGCGGGCCCTGGGTAACTGCCCGGCAAGGGACATTCACCTCCGCGCGGAATTTCGTCCCCTCCGCCATCGCCCCCTGCATCCATACCAAGCCCACCATCACGATCCAACTAAATCCCGCTTGTTTCATTGGTTCATCCCTTTCTTACTTATTCCGCCCAAACATCTTGCTCATGCGTGAACTCACGACATCTGTTTTTCCCGTGGGTTCTGCATTCCGCGCATCTCGCCCCCCTCCGCCCCGGCCCACCTGCTTCATTTTGCTCATCGAATCGAGAAGCACCTGAGGATTGCGCAGATGCATGGCGGTGGTTTCCGCGGAAATATACCCTTGCTCATAGAGGCGCACCAAGCAGGCATCCATGGTGATCATCGCGTCCTTGGTGCCTGTTTCGATCACGCTGTATAGCTGGTGCGTCTTGCCTTCACGGATCAGCGCGGCACAGGCATGGTTGTTGCGCAAAATCTCGTAGGCCAGAACCCGCCCCATGCCATCTTCACGCGGCAGGAGCCGCTGCGAGATCACGGCTTGCAGGGTGAGCGAAAGTTGCACCCGAATCTGCTGCTGCTGGCGCTCTTCAAACACGTCGATGATACGGTTGATGGTCTGCACCGCGTCGTTGGTATGCAAGGTCGCCAAGACCAAGTGGCCGGTTTCCGCCGCGGTTAGGGCGGCGGCAATGGTTTCGTAATCGCGCATCTCGCCGACTAAAATCACATCCGGATCCTGGCGCAGCACATATTTCAAGGCGTTGAGGAACGAATGGGTATCGCCGCCCAGTTCACGCTGATCGACAACACTCAACTTATGATCATGGACATACTCAATCGGGTCCTCGATCGAGACGATGTGGCACTGCTTCGAGGTATTGATCACGTCGATCATCGACGCCAAGGTGGTGGATTTGCCATGCCCAGTGGGCCCGGTGACCAAGACCAGCCCCTGCGGCCGCAAGGCGAGGTCGGAAACCACCGGAGGCAGTCCCAGAGTCTCAATCCGGGGCACCCGATCCGGTATCGGGCGGAACGCCGCCGCCACACAACCTTTCTGGTAGTAGACATTGACACGGAAGCGGTGTTTATCCCCCACTCCCAACGAAAAATCGATTTCTTTCCGGGTTTCAAAATCCAGGCGTTGTTTTTCATTCAATAACGAATACACCAGTTTTTTGACACCGGTCGCATCCAAGACCGGGAAGGCGGTCCGGTCCAGTCGGCCATCCACCCGGATCATGGGAGGAACCCCCGCAGTTAAGAGTAAGTCCGAAGCCCCCATTTCATCGACCACGCGGAATAGATCAAGTATTTCCATGGGCTATCCTTTCTACCCAGCATCCCCTATCCCAGATTTTTAGAAATCCGGATCGAATCGGTACCGGTAAACATGCCTTGAGCATTGAGTTTGAATTCTTCGGGATTGGACGAGGCCATCAAGGCCTCCTCAAACGAAATCTGTTTGGATTTATACAATTGTAAGAGGGACTGGTTGAAGGTCTGCATGCCAGTTTCGGTCCCATTCTGAATCAGTTCTTTCAGCCGCCAGAACTCGCCCTCCAGCAGGGCTTTTTTTATGCTGGAGGTGGTCCGCATGATCTCCATGGCGGGGATGCGGCCAGCCTGGTTATGCCGCCGCAATAGGCGCATGCAGATGATGGCCTGCAAGCACTCCGAAAGTTCCACCCGGATCTGCTTTTGGAGATAATCGGGGAAATAATTGATGATACGGTCCAGGGTATGCGCGACATCCACAGTGTGCAGGGTGGTCAACACCAAGTGCCCGGTCTGCGCGGCCGAGAGCGCGGTAACCATGGTATCGGTATCCCGCATTTCGCCAATTAAAATTACATCCGGGCTCTGCCGCACCACCTGGCGCAGAGCGTCCTTAAAACTGCATGTGTCATAACCCACCTCACGCTGATTCACCAAACTGCGGATATCGGAATGCAAAAATTCCACCGGGTCTTCCACCGTCATGATATGGCGTGAATAGTTGGCGTTGATATGGTGGATCATCGCCGCCAGGGTGGTGGACTTGCCGCTGCCGGTCGCCCCGGTCACGATCACAAGCCCGCGGGGCAATTCGGCGATATCCTGCAAGACAAATGGCAGGTTGAGATCCTTGAATTTGAGTTCCGAACCTGAAATCAACCGTGCCACCAGCCCGATATGGCCTTGCTGGCGGAACAGGTTGATCCGGAAGCGAATGCCCGCGGGGAGAGTGTAGGCGAAATCCATATCTGGCCGTTCTGAAAATACGTGCCATTGGTGCTCGTTTAAAATCGCCTGCACCGCTTCTTCCATCTCCCGGTCCATGAGGAGATCTTCACTCATCCGGATCAGATGGCCATCGATTCGCATCACCACAGGCGAGCCGACCTTCAAATACAAGTCAGACGCCCCTTTGTCCTTCATCATCCCCAGATACGCTTCAATCTGCATCCGCACCCTCACCTCCTTCTTCAAAACGGCCTTATTTGTGCCTAAGCGAGAATATAGCACAAAACAGCCGCCGTGTGGGAATCCAACCCCAATCCTGTGGGGGGATCACCCGAAATATGCCCTATGCCAGGATGGTGTAGGGTAGGCTACACTACCGGTTCATACTGGTTGGTGCGGATGAAGAAGAGCCCGGTTTCGATCACCGCTTCCCCGGTCAAGAGTTGCCATTCCTGCGCAGACGCCCGCAAGTGAGGTCGGTAATTTTGGAGCAGTTTGGAGGGCTTGGGTTTGGCGAGGAGATCGG
>JAVFAP010000079.1:0-10219 GCA_034002445.1 bacterium
CCGCATACTCACCTGCTGGCACTTGGAGACTCTCATCCTTCCCCCGTTTCACTTTCAGTTTTATCGGGATCGTCCAATTTTCACCGAATGTGAAAGTCGACTCATACGTCTTTTCCTCTTCCACCTTCAGATCCAGAAAGTCATAGGGATAGGCGGGTTTGATGGCCACTTGGCCGTTTTCCGCGACAATCCGGTCCACCAGACGTTCCGCATTGACAGCCCGTTGCGAGGCACGGTCATCCTCCGCACCCCATTTCTCCTGCACCATCCAGCGCTTTTCATCTCCCTCCCCCTTCACCGCAACCACTTCGCGTACCCGTTCCCCCACCACCGTAAAATCGGGAGCCCGCATCGGCACCGCGCCTTCGTGTGCGTAGGCCCAGGTTTCGCCTACCGTGAACGGTTCCTCTGCGGCGAACGCCACGCCAAAACTCAACAAGACAGCCAAGCAAATCACCAAATTTCTCATCATTCAACATCCTTTCCCAAGGTAAGTTTCTGGCTCTATCCAAGACAAACTGATAGAATTCCACATCGTACTATATCACACCATCCCCTACAAAATATAGAGAAGCCCGCCATAAAATTCCCCCTCATCCAGCAGGAATGAGGGGGAATCCAATTTCAGTTCACAAGGCCAATGGGTTAGAAGGAACGGAACTCATCATCAGCGGACTCATCCTTGGGCGCCTTATAAGCAATCGAGCGCGGGGCGGATGGGTGGCTGGAGTACGAACGTGCGGCCGGCTTGGCTCGCTTCCCTTCCGCCGTGAGTTTAAAACGGCCCACCATATCCTGCAAAACCTGGGCTTGTGCGGACAGTTCCTCGCTCGCCGAGGCCGATTCCTCACTGGTGGAGGCGTTTTGCTGCGTCACTTGATCCAACTGCTGAACCGCTTGCCGGATCTGCTCTGCCCCTTTGCTCTGCTCTTCACAGGCTGCGGCGATTTCCGCCACCAAATTCGCGGCTTCCATAATCGCCGGGACCACACGCTGGATCAGGGTCCCCGCTTCCTTCGCTTGCGTCACACTCTGCGCAGCGATGGTGCTGATCTCCTTGGCGGCGTGCTGGCTCCGTTCCGCCAGTTTGCGTACCTCCACAGCCACCACGGCAAAGCCTTTCCCCATTTCACCCGCGCGGGCCGCTTCGATCGCCGCATTCAACGCCAACAGATTCGTCTGATCAGCGATATCATCCACGATCGAGATCTGTTCCGCGATCCGCTGCATCGCGTCCACCGTCTGCATCACCGCTGCGCCGCCTTTCTCGGCTTCCTGCGACGCTTTTTTGGATACTTGGTTCGCCTTGACCGCGTTGCTCGTATTGCTCTCAATCGAGCAAGTCAGCTCCTCGATCGCCGCCGAGGTCTCTTCCAGATTGGCCGCTTGCTCGGTCGTCGCTTGCGAGAGTGTTTGCGAGGATTGGGACAACTCTTCCGAACTCGCCCCCAATTGCTCCGCCGCGGCTTGGATATTGCTCATGATTTGGTTGAGATTCCCGCTCATGGCGTTCAAGGCCTCAACCAACTGCCCAATTTCATCCTCTTGTTGAATCTGCTGGGTTTGAGTCAAATCCCCTTCCGCCACCGCTTGCGCCAAAGTCGTCGCGCCCAGCAAGGGCCGGACGATGGAATGAGAAATCCACACAAACAAGGCCAGTGCGATCAGAACCAGCACCGTGCTGATGCCAATCTGGTACCACATGATGGCCACCGCCTCCGCTACGATTTTCGCTTCGGGAATCATGATGAGAACCGACCAGGGGGTCGTGCTTTCCCCAATCACCAACGGCGCCATGACCTCCAGATTTCCGCCATGATAGCGCAAATTCTTTTCCCCGCTCTGGATAATACTCAGGTTGGATTCAAATCCGGCATACACCTCTTTCAGATTCTTCCCCACCATCTCCGGATTCCCGGTCATCCCAACCACCAACCCCTTGTTGCTGAGGATCAGGAGTTTCGCCGACCCATCATATAAGTTCACCCCATCCGCAAGGGTTTGTAAAAAATCAGAATTGATGTCCGTTCCCGCCATCCCGTAAAAAGTGCCATTCACGACAATGGGAGACACCAGGGATGTCAGCAGCACTTCCCGGCCCGCCGCGTTATAAAGATAGGGATCGATCACCGTTTCTTGCTTGGTTCGGCGCGGAATGACATAGTAATCCCCAGCCCCTTCCACTTCGTAATCCACGTTCGGCTCGAGCACCAAGGTTCCATCCGCACTCCGTACCCAGTAGGGAACAAACCGCCCGGTCACATCATGGCCTGCCGCCTTGCTGAACTCTTGATCCCGCCCATCAAACGCGTTCGGCTCCCAACAAGTATAAGCCCCCAGCAAATCCTTGTTCTCCGCTACGATGGAATGGAGCATGGCCAGTACCGTTTCCCGGTCCAAATGCTGGCTCCCATGATTTTCCTTGGTAACCCGCAAACTGTCCGCCAGATTCCGGGCAATATCCATGGTGGCATTCATCCGCAACTGGATGGTCGCCACCTCCAGTTCTACCCGCGCCATGGCGTTTGTTTCCGCCTGGCGCACCAGGGCTTTGCGAATCATCACCGTTGAAATGGACATGATGACCACACAGGTCATCACCAAACACAAAACGCCTGTCAACGCCACTTTGGTTTGTACTGATCTGATCTTCATGAAGACATACCGCCTTTGCATCATTATGATTGATTCGGCCGATGGAAAAAAAACTTACAGATCGTCAGGGAAAACAATCCATTTTTTTATATTGTATCGGAAAAATGGCAATCCCCAATATGTAAACGGAAGAAAGTGAGAACCGGCCCCCAGATCACACCACGAAAACGGCAATCCCGCCATTCCCGCTTGTTGTAGACCCGAAGTGTGGTAGACTCGTACACCGTAAGATTCAAAGGATCGTGGAGACGCCTATGCCTGCCGGTTCAATCCAAAGCACGAAAATCCCTTCTCCCACTCTATTCTCGGAACTCAAAGCCACCTCCTGGGAACAGCTCATTCCCACCCTGACCGCTGGAATCGTCATTGGGATCATCATTGCCTTTGTTGAAATCTCCTTCGCCGCGCTCATTTTTTCGGGCAAACTCTCCGCCTTTCTTCCCAATGGGATCGGATTTTTATTGCTTGGCACCTGCGTCCTGGGTGTGGTGATCGCGCTCTTCAGCTCGTACCCCGGCATGATTGCCTTGGCACAGGACAGCCCGGCCGCCATCATGGCCCTGGTCGCCACCGGGATGGCCGCACAGATGACAGATGGCATTTCGGCAGAAAGCTTGTTCCTGACCGTCATGGCCACCATCATGCTTTCCTCGATTGCCACAGGTCTGATCTTCTTCATTCTGGGCTGGTTTGAGTTAGGCAGTCTTGTCCGCTTTCTTCCCTATCCGGTCGTCGGTGGTTTTCTCGCGGGGACGGGATTGCTCCTCTTCAAAGGGGGCATCAGCGTCATGACCGATGTCCCCTTCACGCTGGCCATGTTCCATTTTCCCGAAATCCTCCGTTGGCTGCCGGGGGTGCTGTTTGGCGGGATTCTTCTTGGCATCCTGCGCCACTACAGCCCCTTCTGGCTGATGCCCACCCTCATCCTGGCTGGAATCGCCCTCTTTTACCTGGTTTGGGCTCTGACAGGCATCCCCTTTGCCCAGGCGGAAAGTGGTGGCTGGCTCTTGGGCCCCTTCCCCGAAGGCAACTTGTGGCAACCCCTCACCCTTTCGTCCTTCCAGCAAGTCGAATGGGCCTTGATCCCCCCCCAAATCGGCAATCTGTTGACCATCGTCATGATCGCCCTCATCTCCCTCCTACTCAACGCGGGTGGGATGGAACTAGTGGCGCGCCGGGATATCGATCTCAACCAAGAACTGCGCGCGACCGGCCTGGCCAATATCGCGGGCGGCGTGGCGGGCTGTCCGGTCGGATATCCGACCCTCTCCCTCTCGGCCCTCGGCTTCAAATTGGGTTCCCACAGTCGCTTGGTGGGCCTCACCGCCGCCGCTCTCTGCGGCCTGCTGTTTCTCTTTGGCGCCGCGGTTCTGTCCCTGTTTCCCAAAGTGATTTTCGGCGGCCTGCTGGTTTTCTTGGGATTCTGTTTTTTGGTCGAGTGGGTAATTGACGCCTGGCACACCCTCCCCAAAACCGATTATATTCTGGTGTGGGTAATCCTGGCCATCGTCGGCGCGTTTGGCTTCCTGCATGGGGTGGTCGCCGGGGTAATCATCGCCGTCGCCCTTTTCGTAGTGAAATACAGCCAAATCAATGTGGTCAAACACACCCTCTCCGGCGCGTCCTTCCAGAGCCATGTGGACCGCCCCCTGCCCCAACAGCGCTTCCTTCGCGAAAAGGGCGATGTCCTGCTGATTTTCCAACTCCAGGGCTTTATCTTCTTCGGGACCGCCCACAACCTGCTCAACCAGGTCCGCTCCCGCGCCGCCGATCCTTCCCTGCCAGCCCTACGTTTCGTCATCTTCGATTTTCGCCTGGTTACCGGCCTGGACTCCTCCGCTATCCAGAGTTTCGCAAAACTCAAGCAATTCGCCGAAGCCCAGCACCTGACCCTGATCCTCACCTCCCTCGCCCCTTCCATCGAACACCTCTTGTCTTCGGGAGGATTCGTACAGAAAGATGATCCCGTCATCCGCCTCTTCACCGACCTGGATCATGGCATGGAGTGGTGCGAAGAACAAATCCTGCACGGCCCGAACAGCCCGGAAGAAGCCAGCGCGGCCCAGCGCCATTTCTTTGAATCCACCTATAACGACATCCTCAAATTTATCGAAAAACAGGAACTCTTCGAAATCGTCGTCACCGATATGATGCCCTACCTGGAAAAACAAACGCCCCAAAGCGGGGAGGTGCTCATCCGCCAAGGCGAACTCTCCGATGCCCTCTACTTCATCGAATCCGGCAAGGTGACCGCCCAGTGCGAACATGCGGATGGCAGCATCCTCCGCTTGAGTACCATGGGCTTTGGCTCGGTCATTGGCCAGACCATCTTTTATCTGCAAGAACCCGCCACCGAAACCGTGGTGGTCACCCAGCCGGGCACGATCTACCGTCTTTCCATCACCGCGCTTGAATCCATGACCGAAAATAATCCCCAACTAGCCGCCCTGTTTCATAAATTGATGGCCCAGCGCCTCGGCGAACGCCTCCGCAACACCCACAAAGCCCTGGAATCGCTGCTGCAGTAACCCCCTCCACCCAGAATCCCCCCCTGCGCTTATCGAAAGCAAGGGGGGAAGCCCCCTCTCTACCCCACTCTTTCCCGCTTCCTTCTCGGGCCTCTTTGATCACCAACCTATCTTTTTTGAAAAAAAATGTAAAATAGAGGGTATATTGTTTCGTTAAAATGGATGGTTATTCGCCTTCTCCCATTCAGAAGGACCCGAATCCCACGTCGTTGTTCCACTTGTTCCAGCGATGCTGACCCCTGTGTTTCCGGTGCGATCCAAGGCGTATCAACCAACATGACGTTTCATCATTCTTTTGAAGTTGGACTTTCGTTATGATCACCCATGCCGATGTCGAAGCCGCGTATGCTGTAATCAAAAAAGAGATTTACCACTCCCCCTGCATGCATTCCCAAACCCTCAGCCACATGACCGGTTCCGAGGTCTTTTTGAAGTTGGAAAACCTCCAGATGACCGGCTCGTTCAAGGAACGAGGCGCGCTGAACAAATTAATCAGCATGACCCCGGAAGAACGCGCCATGGGCGTCATCGCGGCCAGCGCGGGTAACCACGCGCAAGGGGTGGCCTACCATGCCTCTCGCCTAGGGTGCCGCTCCACCATCGTCATGCCCGAAGCCACCCCCTTGAACAAGGTCGAATCGACCCGCCGCTACGGGGCGGAGGTGATCCTCTATGGCCGGAATTATGACGAAGCCTATGAAGAAGCCATCTTCAAACAACGCCAGGATGGGCTGCATTTCATCCACGCCTTCGACGATGAACACGTCATGGCCGGGCAAGGCACCATCGGCCTGGAAATCTGCGATGACGATATCGCTCCGGATGCCGTGATCGTCCCCGTGGGTGGGGGAGGGCTGATCTCAGGGATCGCCGTGGCCATCAAGGAAAAATACCCACAATGCCAGGTTTATGGCGTGGAAGCCAAAAAATGCCCCTCCATGAAGATCTCGCTCGATGCCAAGCACATCATCCCCATGAAAACCACCCCCACCCTGGCCGATGGCATCGCGGTCAAGACCGTGGGGCAACTGACGTTCCCCGTCATTCAACGCTATGTGGATGAAATGGTGCTGGTGGATGAAGAAGAAATCGCGGCCGCGATCATGACCTTTCTGGAAACCGAAAAAACCCTGGTGGAAGGCGCGGGCGCGGTCCCCTTGGCCGCCCTGGAATACCACAATCTTCCCCTCAAGGGCAAACGCGTGGTCTTGGTCGTTTCCGGCGGCAATATCGATATCAACCTTCTTTCCCGCATCATCGAGCGCGGGCTGATCAAGGACGGCCGCATGGCCCGTCTGCGGGTGGAACTGCTAGATACCCCAGGCCAACTGGCCATCGTCTCCAACCACGTCGCCCGCCATCAGGCCAATGTGTTGGAGGTCTATCACAACCGCTCCTTCATGAACGCGGCCATGGGCAAGACCTTCCTGGATATCACCCTGGAAACCCGGGGAAAAGACCATCTCAACCAGGTCATCCATTCCCTGCAAACCGAGGGCTATACCGTCCAAATTTTATAAGCTGAAGCCGGGCCCTGGACGCGTGGCTTTCCAACCCGCCCCGGCATGGCCCAACCCGAATTGTCCGCTTTTCAGGATACGAAAATTCGAGTACCATTTTTGAAAACCGAATGATCCGGATCGATTGATGATCCCCTATGAATTGTGAGATACCCTGATGCGATCAGGCCAACGAAAAACAACCAGAAAAAAAGTCACCAAACCCGCGGCGGTGACACCTCCCGTCGCCAAAAAAGTTACGATTAAACCTACACGCAAACCCGTGTACAATCCACGCCCCAAAAAACCCGTCACCCAGCCGCTGGCGCGCAAGACTGTTTCGACTGCGGTTTCTAGCCATTCGCCCTGGCCGAGTGAACCACCCATCAAAACCGAAGCCAAACGCACCAAAGTGCGCATGGTCTTCGCCAGCGAAGCGGGCTATTACATGGCGGGAATCGTGGAAGGCAAACAGTTCACCGATTTTTGGATCCAAGAAGAACGCGCGGTCGATTACGGCAAGGCCGGCAATGTGTATCGCGGCATTGTGTCCAAGGTGCTCCCCAGTTTAAACGCCGCCTTTGTCAACATTGGCTTGGATAAAGATGGCTTTTTGTCTTACAGCGATCTGGCTCCCGAGTTTCAACTGCCCGAACCCCAAAATAAACGCAAGAAATACTTCACCATCGACGACTATCTCCACCCCGGCGATCCGGTGCTGGTGCAAATGGCCAAGGAAGCCATCGCCGACAAGGGCCCTTCGCTCACCCGTAAAATCTCCATCCCCGGCCGCTTTTTGGTGTACATGCCCGGGGCGGACGCGGTCCGCATGTCGCGCATGCTCAGCGAAGAAGACAAAAAACGCTTCCGCTCTTCGGTAAAAAATCAATTTGATTTTGAGGGTGGGCTCATCTTTCGTACCGCCTCCCAAGGCCAGGACACCGAGGATATCGAGAACGACCTCAATTACCTCAACCGCATCTGGCGTCGCATTCAGAACGAGTATCCATCCGGCACCGAACCCAAATTGATCCACAAGGAACTCGATCTGTTCGAACGGGTTCTCCGGGATAATTTTTCAGATGATGTCGAAGAAATTATCATCGACCACCCTCGGCTCAAATACCGGTTGGCGCAGTTCTTGAAAGTGATCGCTCCCGATACCGATATCGACCGCCTGGTTACCTTTCACACCGACCGCTCCAAATCGGTCTGGCAAGCCTTCGATCTCAGCAAGGATCTGGACCGCCTCTTCAGCAAGACCATCCATCTCGATTGCGGTGGCTATATCATCATCGAGGAAATGGAAACCCTGACCGCCATCGATATCAACACCGGCAAGAATATCGCCGGGAAATCCCTTGAAGAAACCATCTTCGAAACCAATATGGAAGCGGCCATCGAAATCCCCCGCCAACTGCGCCTGCGCCAGATCGGCGGGATTATCGTCTGCGACTTTATCGATATGCGCATCCGCCGCAATCAGGACAAAGTCTTCAAAACCCTGCAAGAAGAACTCAGCAAGGACCGCACCCCCTCGGATATCCAGGAATTTACCGACCTGGGCCTCATCCAGATTACCCGGCAGCGGTCCGGCCGCAGCCTGACCAGCCAGTTGACTTACGAGTGCCCCCACTGCCACGGCCGGGGGCGCCGCCCCACCTTCTCCTTCGAATAGAAAGACGGGGCATTCCAGCGATAATCAAAGGGGGGGGCATCCCCCCCCCCTTTTCGCTATAAATCTTTTCCCAGCCGGGTCCTCTTATGCGTACGGACGGAGGAGGTCCATCAGTTTCTCATAATCAAACCGATCCGCCAGCCATTGCAACTTTTCCGCCACGCCTGGATTCTGGACCGCCACCTCTTGGACCAGATCGCCAAACTTGGCCATATCCCCTTCCCCAACGGCATGATGCAACGCATGCAGCAAGGGTGCGGGAATACCATCCAGGGAAATGGCTTCCATCGGCCCCGGGGGAACCACCTGCGAACTCGGCACAGCCTCTTCCGTATAGAGATATTGCAGAGGGAGGCACTTGCCCAACGTTTCAAATAGTTCTTCCGTGCGGAACGGCTTGCGGAGATACGCGTCCGCCCCCGTCGCCATCACCTCATCTTTATATTCATCAAACGCGCTCGCCGTCAACGCGATCACCGGAATCGATTTCCAAGCCTCATGTTGCTTGATTCGGCGCGTCGCCTCATACCCATCCATCACCGGCATGCGCATATCCATGAAGATCGCATGGGGCGCATGGGACTCCACTTGGGCCAACGCCTCCACGCCATTCCCCGCTTCCGCCAGTTCAAAGCCGACGGGATTGAGGATTTCCCGCAGCAGATCCCGGTTATGCTTGACATCGTCCACAATCAAAATACGGATCGGCCCGGTACCTGGTTGTAATCCAATCACCTGCCGGGTCATGGATTTTTCGTGCTCTATAAACACCTCATCCACCGGTTCCATCAACACATCAAAACGGAAACAACTCCCCTTGCCTTCCTCACTTCTCACCGCAATTTTGCCCCCCATCATTTCCACAAACCGGCGGCAGATCGCCAATCCCAGCCCAGTCCCTCCCGCCTTCAAGCCTCGCTCCGCTTGATGGAACACATCAAAAATCCGATCGATATCTGCGGAATCAATCCCATGGCCAGTATCCTCCACCTCCGCGATCAGACGGATCCGACCTTTTTCTGAAGAGTCCCCCTCCTCCACCGGCTCTGCCCGCACCCGCACCGCGATCCCCCCCACATCAGTAAATTTCAGCGCATTGCCGATCAGATTCACAAAAACCTGCCGCAATTTGCCCTCATCGGCTTTGGCATGGGAGGGGACCAAATCATCCCATTCCACCAGCAGTTGCAATCCCTTCTCTTCAACACGGGAACGGAAAGTCATCTCCACATCCCACAACAGGTCATGAAGACAGAAGGACGCGGGTTTCAGATCGATCCGCCCCGCTTCAATCTTCGAGATATCCAGAATATCGTTAATCAACTGCAAGAGATGCGATCCACTGCGGCTGATGATCTCCAGATACTCTGCCTGTCGCGGAGTCAAGGCAGGATCTTTTTTTAACACTTGGGCAAAACCCAATATCGCGTTCATCGGGGTACGGATTTCGTGGCTCATGTTGGCGACGAAAATACTCTTGGCGCGGTTGGCCGCTTCCGCCACGTCCCGGGCCACCCGGTCCTGCTCCGCTTGCTTGCGCTCCGTGATATCCACATGCGTGCCCACCAGGCGGATCGCGTGCCCCTTGGCATCCCGTTCCACCACCTTGCCCCGCCGCAGAATCCAGCGCCAATCCCCCTCCTTGGCTTGCATGCGGAACTCAATTTCAAACCGTTGGATCCACCCGGCCCGGGATTCATGCCAAGGATTTTCAACCTTCTCTCGGTCCTCGGGATGGATCAATCGCATCCAGTTTTCTTCCAACGCGGCGAATCCATCCGCGTCATAGCCCAGCATCCGGTAGAACGCGGGGCTGTAATACGTTTCCCTGGTAACCAAATTACAATCCCACAATCCAT
>JAVFAP010000080.1:0-10202 GCA_034002445.1 bacterium
TGTTACGGGTTTGAAAATCAACCAGGAAATTGGTTTTGCCCTGCGCTTTTTTGGAACTTTCCAGGATGCTTTGGCAGCCGGGAACATCGACCGCTACCGGTTTGGCCAGCCAGACATGCTTGCCCGCTGCGACGGCGCGTTGCACCTGGTCTGGATGGGCATAGGGCGGGCAGGTGATGAGGGCGGCGTCAAACGCGGTTTCCATCATCTCCCGATAAGCGTGCAAACCTTGGAAGACTTTCGCATCCGGAATCTCGAAACGGTCCTTCATGGCTTCCAGTCGGTCTTGGAAGGGGTCTTGGATGGCGACCACATGGAACTGATTTTCGGCGTTTTGGTAAAATTTGCGAAGGATAAAATGACCCCGGCCGCCACAGCCGACAATTCCCACGGTCATTTTTTCATTGGCGGCGAAGGTCTGGGCCGTCTGGCTGCTGGTCAGTACCAGGGCGGCCATGCCGGCGGAACTGGCTTTTATAAAAGAACGTCTGGTTTCATTGGATTTGGATACCATTCTCTCTCCTCCACGCATTGTTTGATAGAACTCCCCTATATTAAAGGAAACCGTTTTGAAATAAAATGTGGTCAGTCGCAAAAGAATCATAAATTATTGACATGAATCCATGGAGAAAAGGAGAAGAAGATGAAACATCTGGGTTTAGTTAGTTTACTGGTACTGGTCTGCTTGGCCCCCGTCTGTGCGGATGATGCGTACGGAAAAGGATGGATTTCGCTTTTTGATGGAAAAACCTTGGCAGGCTGGACGCAGATCAACGGGACCGCCACTTACGAAGTGGTCGAGGGGACGATTGTAGGGACTACGGCGGAAGGCAGCCCCAATTCTTTCTTGTGTACCGAAAAGAACTACTCGGATTTTATTCTGGAATTTGAGGTCAAAGTGGATGATTCCCTCAATTCCGGCGTGCAGATTCGCAGTCAAAGTTTGCCCGATTATCAGGAGGGCCGTGTCCATGGTTACCAGGTGGAGATCGCGGCGGGTGGGGGATCTGGCTTTATCTATGATGAAGCCCGGCGTGGCTGGCTGACAAACCACCGCGAGAATCCGGATGCCAAGAGTGCCTTCAAGCCCGGCGAGTGGAACCAGTACCGGATTGTCTGCCTGGGAAAATCCATCATGACATGGGTCAACGGCATTCCCGTGGCGCATATCGAAGATGAGATGACCCTGACGGGCTTCATCGGCTTGCAAGTCCACTCGTACAGTGGCGAAAAACCAGCCCAGGTGGCCTGGCGCAAGATTCGGATCAAGGAACTGAGCGAATAACGGTTTTCTTTACAATAAGCAAAGACCGAGGCGGGGCGCGGGAAATACCCCGCCTCTTTTATACTTTATTTAAGATGGTGGGGGGCTTGGTTCTGTGTGGGCTTGGCTGCCTGGGCGGAATCTGGGTCGATCATCAGGCTGGTGCAGTCCACGGCTTCAAAGTTCAATCCTTTTACGGTCCTCAATTCATTCACCAGTTTATCATCATCCCAGCCGGGGTTCGGGCACCCGCTGATGAACCAGTTGCTGCCATTGTCGGCGAGGATCATCCCATAGTTCTTGAGCGCCCGAAGGATGATCTGCGTTTGGGTTGAATATGGGGAATGATCAAATTCCGCTTTTAACCGAAAGCGCTGGCCCATCGGGGGGAGGCTGGGATCAGTGCTCGACGAGGCGAAATGCCGGGCGGGCCAGACATAGGCCCGCCGGGTTTTGGCGCAAGTAAAACGCAGCGCGTGCCGGATTTCCCCGGCGGCCACTTCTTCATAGCGGGCCAGCCCGGGCAGGATTGGCAGCCCGGCGGCATCCGCGGAGGTCCAGCCTCGGGGCCGCAGCGCGTTGGATTTTAAATCAAAGATCGCGCCCGAACCCGCCCGCCAACGGCCATCGGGATTGGGGAAGGCATGGAAAAGTTCGTACAAGATACAGGTCTGGGGATCGATGAGCAGAATATGGCGGTCGCCGGTCCCCTCGGGGCCGCCTTCGATCTCGGCATCCGGGGGAATGGGGTAGGGACCGGGATCGCTTTCATCCGCGTAGTCAAATTCTACTTGCACAAAAGGGGTATTTTCCTTGACTATTGTGTAGGGAATCCCGCTGGGGGCGCCCATCCAGTAGGCACTGCCGAAATCGGGGTGAAGCCCCGTATTCTCGCCGATACTGCGGACGTAGGCGCTGGAAGCGGGATCTACCGGTAAATGATCGATGGGGGTGTTCCAGAAGTGATCTCCGGGAAAAAGAGAACATCCGGCCAGTGTTTGGGCTTCGCTCTGGCGGGTGGGTACAAGGCCGAAGAGCAGGATAAGTACCGTGAAAAAAGAGAGGATATATAATCGGTTCATGGGTTTCGCTCACAATCCGTGTTAAGTTTTTTTTGTTCTATCACAGAGTCGCCTGCCAGAACAGGGGGATTTGTGCTGGTTCGGTAGTGGAGTGGGTTACTGTCCCATCAAGGAAATGAGAAAAGGGAGAACGCAGCCGCGTTCTCCCTTTGGGGGTAATGTGGAAAGAGGATTCGATTAGAACAGAGACCAATCGGGGATATCGGCAAACTCGCCGACCACCAGGCGGCCAAAGCCGGTGGTGCCTTGGGTCCAGAGAATTTCTGTATACCCCGCTGGATTTTTATACATTTTGATAGAGGCCAGGTATGCCGCGTCCCAGTTGTCCCAGTCAGGATTGTCGGTAGGCAATTCATCTTTCTCGGTGACATTGATTTTGTAGGTGGAAAGAAGATCGCCTTCGATCATGTCCTCGTTGGGATCCAGCATGGTGGAATGCAGGGCAACCCAGGCGGTTGCGTCTTGCCGATCGACCGACTCCCGGCTTTGCCAGGCGGGTAAACTCAGTACCGCCACATAGGGCAGGGTATCGGCGGCCGCGATGTCGATCATTTCCCAGGCCATGTACTTTTGGGTTTCGGGCACATCGGCGGCATCCGCGGCGGGACTGAAGAGGTCGCCTGGCATGACATCAAAGAAACTATCCGAACCCAGGTAGCGCACGCCAAACCAGATCCTGTTGCTGCTGCCAGGGAACCCGGTTCCGAAGACCCATTCTTCGTTGAATTCGGGCACTTCGATGGGCTGGCTGGTGGTTCCTCCAATCCCCACAGGACCGTTGCTCTGGCCTAAGTAAGTTTGAATGGTCCAACTCGCGCCGCCATCGGTACTGGAGTAGTACATAATCCCACCGCCATCGATCCAAAAGCGGGCCGCCGTGGTCATCACTTTGTTGTTCCCTTTGCCTTTGACGTTCAGGGATCGGATTATCCAGGCGCGATAGTGCTGGTTTGTCAGCTGCTGTCCCAGCATTTCGCCCAGCCATGCTGGAGGATCTTGTTCGGGATAGGTGAACACCACTTCTGGCCCCGTGAATCCGTTATTTCCATCGGGCTTGTAGCGAAGAATTTTGTGCTTATCGCTCACATACAAAAATCCATCGCCATCCACCGCGATCTGGGGCCAGGGATCGTAGATTTGCCAACTGCGATCGCTTGTCGGGCCATCGGGGTGGGTTCCCGTTACCTTTTGGGTGTAGTATTCGGAGTTTTCCGAGGGACTTAACCCTACCACAAGCGCTACGCCCAGGAAGGACCCATCATTGGGGTGAATCCAAAGCAGGGAGCGGTCGGGGAATTTTTGCGCGATGGCTTGTTGTTCCGCAGTGGCTTCGGCTTCGTTAATTCCGTTTTCAATAAGAAACAAGAGAAGACGGTTTTCATCGTAGCGGATCAGGGTGCTGTAGAAGTCCATTTCGGTCGCGGTTTCATGCGGCCAGTCGTTCCCAATCTTCGCCACATGCCAGGGATGCATGGTGGAGGGTTCGGTAGCGAGGTATTCCCACACCTTGATCAGGGTGTAGTCTTCGCTGTAACTCGCCAGGGTGAACAAGGGGAGTAAAAACAGGATCAGGCAAATTTTTCTCATGAACGATTCCTTTCCTTTTCTGAATTAATAATGATAGATAAATAATTAGTAAACCATAAAATCGCCCTCCTGTCAAGTTTTTTTTGAATGCGAGAAGCGCTTGTAAGATTGAATCCTTTTGGTGGATGAAATCAGGGATGCCTCCTGGCAAGGAAAGCCCCCCTCCTCCTTGCTTATTGATTCAGATAAAATGAGGCAAACCCTGAAGAATGAAAAGTGAGAGTCATGGCTGTTAAACCCCCTCGACAGGAAAAACCAAGTTATACCCTCCCCCTGGTTATGCTTGCGCCAGTGGCTGGTATTACCGATCGCGCGTTTCGTGAGTTGTGCCGCATGAAAGGGTGCCCCCTGACCTATTCAGAATTGATCAGCGCGCGCGGGATTCTGGAGCGCAGCCGGGGAACCTTTGAGATGTTGCGGGATTGTGTGGGGGAATACCCGCTGATCATCCAATTGTTTGGCTCCAGCCCCCATGATATTGGGGAAGCGACGCGCATCGTGGCGGATCTGGGGATTGTGGGAGTGAATCTCAACTTGGGCTGCCCGGCCAAAAAAGTGTTTCGACGGGGGGAAGGATGCGGGTTGACGGTCTTTCCTACCGAATTGGTTCATGTAATCCGCGCCATGCGCCAAGCGACCAAATTGCATCTGTCCGTCAAAATTCGCGGGGGGGTGGATTTCAACTCTCTCAATTACCGTCTGATTGGAGATATTGCCCAGGGGGAAGGGTGCGATGCCCTGATTTTTCACGCGCGAACCCGCAAAATGGGATTCAGCGGCCAGGCCCGCTGGGAGTGGATTCAGGATCTGAAAGAATACCTGGATATCCCCGTCATCGGTAATGGGGATGTTATCGATGCTTTTACTGCAAAGAAAATGTTGGATGAAACCAACTGCGATGGGGTGATGATCGCCCGTGGGGCCTATGGCAATCCCTGGCTTTTTAAGCAGATCGAGCGCTATATCCAGGATGGCGTCTTGCCCGAACCGCCGTCGCTGGAAGAAATATTTGAAACCATCCAGGATCATGTCCGCTTGGCGGTCCAGTACCGGGGTGAACGACGGGGCTGTCTGGAGATGCGAAAACATGTGGGATGGTATGTCAAAGGAATGCGCAACGTGCGGCCTCTGCGGGAACGGATCAACAAACTGGAAACATTGCACGAAATGATTGGCGCCCTGGAAGACTGGCGGCAATACCACGAGGAATCCCTGCAAGACTATCTGACCATTAAAGAGGGGGCGCTGGAACCCACTGTTTAATAGACTCGGTCCTGCAACCAGGGGAATTTCTGGGCTTTTTATCGTTGGCAAGTATACTTTCTTTTTATAAAATTTTTAAAAAGGCCATGACCGGGCCCGCGTTGATTCGTTTTACCCCGTTAAGAATTTTTGAAATACTGAAAACGATGAGGTGATGATGAGAAAAGCCCTGTGGATGACTGTATTTTTTGTTGTTGCGCTTGGATTGAGTCACGCGCAAAATTTGGATCAATTATTTCAATGGTCTGTTTCACCGGAGCAAATCCAAGTCTCGCCTGGCAGTTCCGTGAATGTTGAAGCGAAACTGGTAGTGGCGTTTGATCATATTGCCTACAGAGACATGACCTCGTTCGCGGTTCAAGGTCCGGATGGCGTGACGATGGGGGAAGCGGTGTTCCCACCGGCGGAAACCAAAGTCGATCCCACCGATGGAGAGACCAAGGAACTTTACTTGGGGACCCAAGTCTTCACGGTCCCCATCCAGGTTGGGGCAAGTGTCCCCGCTGGAAATACAGAACTAACGCTGGTGATCAACTACCAGGGCTGTTCCCAGACCCTGTGCTTTTTCCCCTCCACCAAAAAAATCCCCATCCAGCTTTCCGTTACCGAGGGGGCAGGGAATGGGGCAGGGATGACTGTGGAAAACACCCCTTCCGCCACGCCAGGTTTAACCCTGCTTTCTTCCAAGGGAGATTGGCAGTCTCAGCTGTCCCAGGGGGGCATTTTAACCTTTTTGATCGTTTTCTTTCTTGGCTTCTTAACCAGCCTTACCCCGTGTGTCTATCCCATGATTCCGGTGACGATCAGCATTTTCGGTGCCCGCAACACCAATAGCCGCATGCAGGCATTTTCGTTGGCCGCGACCTATGTGTTTGGGATCGCGGTGATGTACTCGTTCCTGGGTTACCTGGCGGCCAGTTCTACCCTGATGTTCGGCGAACTGATGAGCAACCCCTGGGTGATGGGGGGCATCGGGCTGTTTTTCGTCGCGCTGGGGATCTCGATGCTGGGTGTCTATGACTTTCAACTGCCTGCCGCGCTGCGCAACCGCTTGGCCAGTGTGGGCGGGCAAGGCTACAGCAGCGCGTTTGTCATGGGGCTGGTGCTGGGGATCGTCGCCGCGCCCTGTACCGGTCCCATTCTCGCGGGGATTCTGGCTTATACCGCCGCCACCGGCAACGTCGCCTATGGTGTCTCACTCATGTTTGTCTATGCTCTGGGGCTGGGCCTTTTGTTCCTCGTCTTGGGGACCTATTCTGGGGCGATTGCGAATCTGCCCAAATCCGGCCGTTGGATGGAGAGCGTCAAAAGCATCTTTGCCATCGTGTTATTCGCGGCCGCGTTGTACTTCATCAAGGACGCGTTCCCGGTGGTGCGCGGCGTGCTCGCTCAATCCGCCATATACTACATTACCGTAATAATCCTGCTGGCCGTAGGCATCGCGATGGGGGGGATTCATCTCTCCTGGCATGGTACGACCGCGGTCAGAATTCGGAAAGTGGCGGGTGTTGTTCTTTGCTCCATGGCGGTCTATCTCTTCGCCGGCAGTTTTACAGTGATCGGGGAAAGCGCGGTCAAATGGGTCAAAGACTTGGATGAAGGCCTGGCATTGGCGAAGGCGGAATCCAAACCGGTGGTGATTGATTTCTACGCCGACTGGTGCGCGATCTGCAAGGAACTGGATGCCTTCACCTTTTCAAAGCCAGAGGTTGGGCAAGCCCTGGAGCGTTTTGTGACTATCAAGGTGGATATCGAAGCCGACCCCGACCGGAAAGAAGTTTTGATGCAGGAGTACACCATTCAAGGCTTGCCGCTGATCGTCTTTATCGATTCACAAGGCAACCGCCTGGAGGCCAAGCGCATCGATGGCTTTGTCAACGCCGACCAGTTTATCCAACATATTCAGGATATTCCATGACGCCTTCTTGCCACACGATCGCTCAATCATAACACATGCGCCAAGGGGGATTTCGGTCCCCCTTCTCTTTTCCGATCTCCAGCCTGTCTAGACATTTGGCCCCAATTTAGCGATAATGGCCCATTCCGAAAGAAGCGAGGTGATGGGGCATGGGAGCCTATTCCTGTAACGCGGCGGTGGTAGGGGCGGGGTTCATCGGGCCTGTGCATGTCGAGGCTTTGCGGCGGTTGGGTGTCCATGTGACGGGCATTCTGGGTTGCGATGCGGATGAATCGCAACGCGCCCAAGCAGCCCTGCATTTACCCCGGGCGTATGAGAATTTCGAGGCCGTCCTGGCGGATCCCCAAGTCCAGTCCGTCCACTTGGCGGTCCCCAATGTGTTGCATTACACCATGGCCAAACAGGTTCTGAACGTCGGGAAGCATGTGTTTTGTGAAAAACCGCTGGCGATGAACTCGCGCGAAACGGCGGAACTGGTGGCGCTGGCGGCTTCCAAACGCCTGGCGGCGGGGGTGTGCTATAACATCCGCTTTTATCCCCTCAATCTTGAAGCCCAGGCACGGGTCCAACGGGGCGAGGTGGGGACAATCCATCTGGTCAATGGCAGTTATGTTCAGGATTGGCTGTTCAAGGAGACCGACTACAACTGGCGGGTTTTATCGAGCCAGGGCGGCGCCCTGCGGGCGGTGGCGGATATCGGCACGCACTGGATGGACTTGGTGCAAACCATCACCGGCCTGGAGGTCGAAGCGGTCTTCGCCGATTTGCAAACCGTCTACCCCGTGCGGCAGCGGCCCAAGGGCGAGGTGGAGACATTTACGGGCAAACTCAACGCCCAAGTCGAAACCGAGCCGGTCGTCATCGATACCGAGGATTACGGCAGTGTGCTGTTCCGTTTTCGCGGCGGCGGGCGCGGCAGTTTGCAGGTCTCGCAGATCACCGCGGGCCGTAAGAATTGTATCCGCTACGAAATCGCCGGTTCCAACTGTTCCCTCGCTTGGAACAGCGAGGTGCCCAACGAACTGTGGATAGGGCACCGGGACCGGCCCAATGAGATTCTCTTTCGCGATCCCGCCTTGGTCAGCGTGACGGCGCGCCGCTTCATCAATTACCCTGGTGGCCATAATGAAGGATTTCCGGACGCGTTCAAACAATGTTTCCGCGCGTTCTATGAATATATTGAAGCCGGCGATGTTACCGCCGAGCCCCTCTTCCCGACCTTCGCGTCGGGCCATCGAGAAGTGGTGCTTTGCGAAGCCATTTTGCGAAGTCACCAGGAACAGAAATGGATCTCACTGTAGGAGGACGATATGAAATTAGGTTTTGTGAGCGCGATTTTACCCGATTTATCCCTGGAAGAGGTTGTCGATTTCGCGGCGGAAACGGGGTATGACTGTGTGGAATTGATGTGCTGGCCCAAGGGCAAGGCCGAGCGCCGCTATGCCGGGGTCACTCACATCGATGTCAACGCCTTTACCGAAGACGACGCCAAGCGGGTCAATGAGATGATGGCCCACAAAGGGGTGGAAATCAGTGGTCTGGGCTACTACCCCAATCCCCTGACGCCGGATGAACAAGAAGCCCAGACGTACATCGAGCATATTAAAAAAGTCATCGCGGTTTCTAAATTATTGGGCATCAACCAGATGAACACGTTCATCGGCCGTGATTGGAAGAAAAATATCGATGACAACTGGCCCCAGTTCCTGAAAGTCTGGAAGCCCCTGATTCAATTCGCGGATGACGAAGGCGTGAAGATCGGGATCGAGAACTGCGCCATGTTCTTCACCAACGACGAATGGCCGGGCGGCAAGAATCTGGCCTATTGCCCCGCGATCTGGCGGCGGATGTTCGAAGATATCCCCAGCGAGAATTTTGGATTGAACTTCGATCCCTCTCACTTGATCTGGCTGCATATTGATTATCTCAAAGCCATCCGCGATTTCGCGCCGAAAATTTTCCATTTCCACGCCAAGGATGTGCGCATCGATACCCATCGCCTGAATGAAGTGGGGATTCTGGCCAATCCGTCCCAATACCATACGCCTAAACTGCCGGGCATGGGGGATGTCGATTGGGGCAAACTTTTCTCGGTGCTAGGGGATACTGGTTTCCGTGGCGCGGTTTGTGTGGAAGTGGAAGACCGGGCTTTTGAAGATTCCCTCGAAGACCGCAAGGCGTCCCTGCGGCAAAGTTACACTTACCTGCGCCAGTTTATCCCCAAACGCGGGTGAGGAATGTTATTCTAGAAATCAGCGACTGATGAAAGGGGCGGGCCGAGGTGTCCGCCCATTTCTAACTACAATAGAATGTGATATGGATTGGTAATAGAAAGGAACTTGCCATGGATTATACCTATGAAGCAATCGCCAAGATGATCGATCACTCCCTTTTGAATCCCTCACTGACCGAACATGAACTGATGGAAGGGTGTGAACTGGCTTTGGAATACGATGTGGCCAGTGTATGCATCATGCCCTACTTTCTGAAGCGATGTTCGGAAATCCTGGCAGGTAGCACGGTATTTGCCAGCACAACGATTGGCTTCCCGCACGGCGGGCACACTACCCGGGTAAAGATGGCCGAGGCAGTGCGGGCGCTGAAGGACGGGGGCCAGGAACTGGATATGGTCATCAACATCAGCAAAGCCTTGAGCGGGGATTGGGAGTATGTCAAGGCGGAAATCGCCGAGGTGACCGAGGTAACCCACGAGGCGGGGCAAAAAATCAAGGTGATTTTTGAAAATGCCTATCTGAAGGATGAGCACAAGATTCGGCTGTGTGAAATCTGTGGCGAAATCGGAGTCGATTGGGTGAAGACCTCTACCGGCTACGCGCCGGGCGGAGCCACCATCGAGGATCTGAAACTGATGCGGCGCTATTCCCCCGAAGCGGTGCAGGTCAAGGCGGCGGGCGGCGTGCGGGATTTGGATAAACTCCTGGAAGTCCGCGCCCTTGGCGTCACCCGGGTGGGCGCCAGCAAGACCAGTGACATTCTGGATGAATGCAAAGGCCGCCTGGGTTTGGAAATTTAAGAGAACGCAAAACAGGGGCGAGTGATCTCGCCCCTGAACGATTTCGTTTTTTAT
>JAVFAP010000081.1:0-10195 GCA_034002445.1 bacterium
CCGGCGGTTATCGTGGCGGTTTGGATAAAGGAGCGGCGGGAAAAAGTTTGTTTCATTGTGTCCTCCCTTAGGAATCGGCTGGGTAGCCTTTTTCACAAGTCATTCTCGTCGGTATACACCGGTACAACTATATAACGGGTTGCGAATTTTGAATAGTCCGATTTCAGATACAAAAAAGAAACCGCCACGTTGAATTCCCGTTTCACCGTGGCGGTTTCTAAAAGGCTTATGGCGCGGGGTTAGAAGGTATAGCCAATGCTAAAAGTCGCATAAAAATCGTCTTCAATCGCCGGGGACACTCCGCTATCCAGCTCATACTGGTACGCAATGGCGGGAGTGAAATAGAATCCCTTGTACTCAAAGGTGGTCGAGGCGCCGATGGTGGAATAACTCCAGCCTGATTGGGCTCCCAGAGCGCCATCATCGTAGGTAACATCGACAAACAAATCGAGACTTTGTTCTTCTTGTTCGGGAATCAGGGCCTGGAAAGGAATGCTGTAGGAGAGGGAGAAGGTTTGGAAAAAGCCATCATCAATATCCGAATCTTTTCCATCAAAATCGTAGTAGAGGGTATAACCAGGGACAAGGTTGGAAGGTCCCAGCGGGATAAGATTCGGCATCGAGATGGCAAACGCCAGTTCTGAAGCATCCAGTTCCCAACTGGAGGTGCTAGGGAAATCGAAGTAGGTATACGTCACGGAGGCCTCAACCGCATACTGCTCTTCGGCAAAGAAGGTATAGCCATAGCCGAAGTAATAGTCGAATTCCGTGAGGTCATCGTAGCCTCGAGTATCGGCGTAGGAAGTCCAGAAACCTGTATAAAAGCCATTCCATCCCAATTCCAAGCTCGGCTGGAAAGCGCCGTTGCCTTCGAAGATATCATAGCCGTGCCACATATACTTAGTCGCGTAGGTGAAATCCGCTGTGATATCAATCGTCTGTCCACCGATTTCTACCGCCGGAAGCGGCCCCGCCAGACTTGTGAGTAAGCATACTGCCAGTACAGAAATCCATAGTTTTTTCATGATACATATCCCCTTCTACTTTTTTTCTTGAATAAGCGCAAAGAGCGTACCAATTTAATTCCATGAGAAATACAATCCAAGGGCAAAGCAACCCAAAGCAGGGATGAGAAACCAAAAATCCCATTTTTTTACGGCAAAGCAAAGTCTGGCGCCTGGGATATCCCACTCTGGGATCTCTTGCTGAATACAAGGCATCCGGAGAGAAGGGAGAGGCTGTTGAAAAATCAACAGATTACCCCGGGGGTGTGATTAAAAAAAAGCTTCGCCCATTTCTTTCCGTGGAATCGATGGTAGACTTTGAACAATCCATTCGAAAGGTGTAATGGCATGGTCCAAGCAAAAGAAGGCGATACAGTACTGGTACATTATACTGGTACCTTAGATGATGGAACGGTCTTTGATTCTTCCGCCGATCGGGAGCCGTTGGAATTCACGTTGGGTGAAGGTATGGTCATTCCCGGTTTTGAAAAGGCGGTCCAGGGACTGCATGTAGGCGAAACCAGCCAGATCCGGATCGAGCCGGAAGACGCGTATGGCGAGTACGATGACGATCTGCTGTTTGATATCGATCCGACGGATTTACCCGAAACCCTGGAGCCCGAAATTGGCATGGTTCTGGAAGTCACCTCTCAAGAGGGGAGTGTCACCAATGTGGTCATCTCTGAAATTGAGGAGGATCATATCACTCTGGATGCCAATCATCCCTTGGCGGGCCAAGCCCTGACATTTGAGATTAATCTAGTCAACATTGTTTAATCCCACAAAAAGAGGGAGGCGGTTGGCCTCCCTCTTTTTTGTTTCCCTGTGGTATCTCTCAGTTTTTCTTCCCATATTCGCGGACAAAGTCGATACACTGGGCGATGTCACCCACGTTGTTATCCCAATTGTGTTCATATTCGATGGAGATATTGCCATCAAATCCCTGGGCGCGCAGTTCATCCAGAATCTTTTCCACATCGCCAATCCCCTGGCCGAACGGGACGTCATGACCACTCGGACTGAATTCGTTCAGATCCTTTAAATGAAGGCTGATCACCCGGCCCTTCAGCAACTGAATGGCTTCCAACGGCTTCACGCCTGAGCGCACCCAGTGGCCCGTATCGCAGCCCGCGCCCACCCGGGAGTCACGGTCCTTGACCAGATCCAAGACAAACTGCGGATCCCAAATCTTGTAGCCGGCATGATCATCGCGTTTGGGATGGTTGTGGATCGCCACCTTGATATCATACAGTTTGGCAAATTTTTCATAGATATCCAGCATTTCCGCCTCTTTCCCTTCGGTGGGCTCGGTGGTAACACAGGGGATTCCCATAATTTTGGCAAAGTCAAAAATTTGCTGAATGCCTTTTTCATCGCCAGCGGCGACAACACCATAGTTCACCACGCGAACGCCTGCTTTTTCTAGCTTCAACAGGGCTTTGGCCCACACTTCAGGCTCGGCGGTATGGCTAATGGGGCGGGAATCCTCAGGGCTCAATTTCTGCCCAGGATACATTTCGATCACGTTAGCCCCGGCTTCCTTGGCTTTATCGACCGCTTCGAAAAAACTGAAGCGATTGAACGAATAGGCCTGGGGGCCAATCAAAAAGCCACCCACGTTCAGTTCCGGTTGCAACGCCGGCACGGCCACGACGGATTGGATGCCAGAGGGAACGGCAACCAAAGCCAACAAAGAAACCATCATCAAAACCTTTTTCATTTGTCATTCTCCTTAAAATGAATGGAATGGATCTATTGTAATGGGGATTCGTTTGAAATCGAGGTTCTTGCTCGAAAACTGGGTTAGCGGACATCGTCCCCCAAACCCCGGTCATCTTTCTTGTTCGGCCCCTTGCTGCGGATATCAGGGATCTGTTTGTTCTTTTCACTGTATAGGGTATAAACAAATTCCTCTCCCCACAGATCCTTGCGGGGAATTCCGGGATCAAGATAGGGGCCCCGCCACCCGTTCACATTGAACGGAGTAAACAACGCTTCCAATCCCTGCTTGGGGTCTGGGTACTTGCCCGTGTCGTATTTGTACTTTTCCATGGCGGCTTTGTAAGCCGCCAGGATTTCCCCCAAACTCAGGGTTTGCGGGGGAAACGCCATGGTTTGATCGACCGGGATTTCATAGGGGAAAAGAACGGGGAGAGCACCAAACGTGGGGAAGGTTTGGAGCGGAGGAATATGAGCCTGGAAATCAACCGCAATCTCTTCGGGTTGCCATGTTTTCCAGTTTCGAATCCAAGCCTGAATTTGGGTAAGTTGGCTGCTGGGTTCGGCGGCCAGTTTGCTGGAGTTGGGTATAACCCGCAAAACCTGGTTGACTGGCACATAAAAAGGCCCATCATTGCCGCGCCAGAAATTGAGTTCATTTTTTCCTTCGATGTACGTAATGTTCACTTCACCCAGTTTCCCAGTGGCTTCCGCATGGAGGGTGGCGGTCTGCAACACACTGCGTACCCGGTTGATGCTGAAAATCACCCGTTTCCAACTGGTGCGGGGGGTATCGATATTGATCCACATGGCCCCCTTGATCAGATTGATATTGATCCGGTAACTTTGGGTGGATGGATCCATCACCACATCTTCAAACTGCACCTCACTGAGACTGTCCAGGCCAATCTCCCCCACTTCCCCGATCCCCAGGGTCACATGGGTATTGGGCGAAAGGCGTAAAATTTCCGCACTGGGGATGGTTTGGCCTTCCTCCAGTGGGGTACGCTCCCGCTTGGCGATCGCCGCTTCGTCTTTATACAAATAGGCCCAGCCTTGGATCTGCTTGGCGATAAAGGGGACATCAGCGGCAACAGTCTTGGTTGCGGTGGAGGAAGTCAGTTGTTCCTTTAAGCTGGGGACAATCTTTCCTTCCTCAATCAATTTGTTCAGTAAATCCTGCAATCCCATCGACTCGGCCCCAGAATCGGTTGTCTTTTCCACCCGCTGAACAAACTCCCGCTTGACCCAAACCTGGGTTTTGTTGACTTCGATCTGGATATACCGAGCGCCCGTCACCGAGGGTTCGCTTTCTTCCACCACCTTGCAGTGTAAGGAGGCGCCATCCTTGAGATAGAGAATATCCCCCCAGGACGGCACGATCCCCAATCCCAGACACAGAGGGAAGAAAAGGAAGAATTTCCATGGGAATTGAACCGGAATAAAAAGAAACCTGCTCATACCTCATCACCTTTCTTTGCGTGAGTCACCCCGCTGATCCGTTTATTGATCTGGCTGGCGGCAACCCCCGCCCCAAAACCATTATCAATATTTACAACCGTGATCCCCGCGCTGCAGCTGTTTAACATGCTCAACAACGCTGCAACACCTCCAAAGTGGGCTCCATAGCCCACGCTGGTCGGAACCGCGATCACAGGGACATCCACCAACCCGCCCACCACACTGGCCAGGGCGCCTTCCATCCCAGCGATCACGACAATGACCTGGGCAGAGAAAATCACATCAATTTTGCCAAACAAGCGGTGAATCCCCGCGACCCCCACATCGGTCAGGGTGGTTACGTTAGAGCCATGAAAGCGCGCGGTCACCGTCGCCTCCTCCGCCACGGGCAGATCTGAGGTCCCGGCGCAGATGACCAGAACATTTCCTACCCCAGGCGAGACTTCATCCTCCCCTAGGGTCATGATGCGGGAGCGATGATAAAAGTTGGCCTCAGGAAAGGCGTCTTTCAGGGCGGCGAAAGCATCCGGCATGATCCGTGTCGCCAAAACCGGATGACCGTTTACCCGCATTCGCTTGGTGATCTCGATGATGTCTCCCGTGTCTTTATTCTGGCAAAAGATCACTTCGGGCAAGCCCTGACGCAGAGAGCGGTGGTGATCGATATGAGCGACGCCGATATCTTCATAGGGCAAATGTTTCAAGGAATGGACCGCTTCTTCAATGGTGAGAGAGCCATTCTGCACATGGAGCAAGAGTTCACGCAGTTTGTTTGGATTCATCCGTTTTTCTCATTCCGTGGTCTTTGTAGAAATGGTATAACAACCGCCTGATTAAATCCACAATGAGGGCAAGAATTTTGGGATCTCCGCAAAAATCCATCGATCCGGACCAGGAAAGGTCAAATTGGTGATGGTGAATGGATCCCCTCATGTCCCTTGTACCCCCCATAGTATCGCACGCCGGGCGAGGGATGTAAATAAAAACGGGACAAGGCTTTCTTGTCCCGCAAGGAGTGGTTTGATTCAGATCCCAACTTATTGCGCCGCAATTTGTGTCAAGAGTTGTTGTGCTTCGGGATGGCTGGGGGCCAGTTTGAGAACCCGCTTCAAAATTGCGCGGGCTTCCTTGATGCGGTTCTCTTGGACATCCTTTTTGGCTTCCAACAACAGCATCGCCATTTCGTTATTGCGTTCCTCGGCATTGACACGAATGCTGTTCAGTTGATTTTTCAGATCCGCGCTGGGGGATAGAGCCAAAGCCCGGCTGGTCAAGTCGATGGTATCGTTGTAACGGCCTGCATTGTATGTCGCTTGAGCCTGGGCGAGATAGGACGAAAGAATTTCGTTCCGTTTTTGTTCTCGCTGAGCCAGGCGCACCGCTTTTTCCTGGCGCCGGATTTCTTGCTCCACGGGATCGCTGAGGATTTTCTTGAGGTCGGCCTGGAGACTGACAGCCAGAGGATGATCCGGGATGCGGCTCAAAGCGGTCTGGACATTCTGGTTTGCCAGTTCATAGTTATTGGAGTCCAGATGGTTGATCGCCTCAACAATCAGGCTTTCCGCATAGTTGTAATCAGCAATTTGCCGTTCTCGTTCGGCGATCTGATCCCGCAACTCCTGCGTTTCGCTCCGGTATTTTTCCAAGGCGACCGCATTGGTTTGATTGAGGTCATAAATGGCCTGATCGCGCTGCTGGCGGGTCGAGCGGACTTCCTCCAAGGCTTCGTTCAGACGGGTACGCAATGTTTCCAGGTCGGCGTGGGCTTGTTTAAGCGATTCCGTCCGATCGTTGATGGTGCGTTGCAACGCTTCTTCCTTCCCTTCCGAAGCGCTGACCTTGGCTTGCAGAGTGATCAGATTCTGGGCCTGGTCTTCAACAGTCTTTTTTTCCTGCATCAGTTGCTGAATGCGGTTACGAAGCAGCTGTAACTGCTGGTTTTGGTTTTCTACATCCTTGTTTCGCTGTTCTGTCAGGGTGGCGATTTGCTTTTGGCGCTCATCCGCGAGGGATTGCAACGAAGTGATTTTGGCGGTGATCGTTTCGATCCCCTCGGGGAATTTCTGGTTCAAGGCATCGAGTTTTTCAGTTAAATCTGAAACGGCTTTGGACTTCAGATCTACGGTGGATTGCAGTTGGGCAATCTCATCCCCTGCAAAATAGGCTTTGGATCCGGCATAGACCGCCACCAGAAGAAGCAGACCCGCCACACAGGATGCAATGATGGAGGTCATCACAAAGGGGCGTTTGCGCTGTTCTTCTTCCGCATCTTCCGCCATTTGACGAGCTTTTTCAATATTACGGAAGGCTTTTTCCATCTCAGGATCCAGCGAGATACAGCGTTCCCAGCACCGCATCGCGTCTTCAAAGAGGCCCTTTTGGGCATAGAGGGTCCCTTCCAAATTGTGGAACTCTGGATTTTGGGCGGAAAGGGCCAACGCGGCCTCGATTTGTGCCAGCGCTTCATCTAGTTTCCCTGCGTGGGCATACGCCAAGGCTTCGTTAAAATGCGAATTGGCTGTATCGATGACGCTTTTGACAGCGGATAGATCGGCATTGCATTGCTCACAGACCACGGCCTCGACGGGATTGCTCATTCCGCATTCCGGGCAGATTAGGACGTCCATAAAACCACTCCTTCAGTATAAATCCGTTTTGTTTCTTAAAACGTGGGCCCATCGGCGGAAAGGCCACGGGTGCCCCTGCGCATCGCGAGGGGAAAATGTATCCAATTTCTCTGTTCCAGGAAAAGAGAGGACCAGGATCGCGAACGCAGACAGAAATCCTGTGGAGATCTGTTTGCGAAGGGAAGCATCCATTCATGGAGGCCACTCGCCCCCTCTCCATCCATTAAAGAACGAATCAGATTTTGGTGATGTTACTTATCGCCGGATTAAAAAACAAGACGGCCCTCATCGTGGCCGTCTTTATCTTACAGATGGAATGAATCCCATACTATGGTCACGGATCAGTAATCCGAGGTTTCGTAGCGATTAATCATCTCGTTGAGTTGCTCCATTTTGGAATGGATCGCATCGTGATCGCTCTGGGCCCGGGCGGTTTCGAGTTCGTGGATGAGCTGCATAGCTTCTTCGGTCATCGGATCATCCGTATCCTCAAATACCCGCTTGGCACGGAACAGGAGGCTATCGACGGCATTGGCCATCTCTTCCCGCTCGCGGCTGGCAAGCATCTGGGCCACCCGGTTCTGGGCTTCCATCGTAAGCGAGGTAACTTCTTCGTCACTCAGGCGATTGTCGGTCGCCATGACAGTAACGCTAACCTCCTTATTGGTGGTCAGGTCCTTGGCGGTCGCTTCCAGAATACGGTCCTGGTTGAGCCGGAAGGTCACTTCAATCCGGGGAACGCCGCGCGGCGCCGGAGGAATGCCATCGATCCGCAGCATATCCAAGAAGGTATTGGCGGAAGCGATCATTTCTTCCCCTTCATAGATCGGGAAACTGATGGCGGATTGGAAATCGCGGGTGGTGGTGAACAAGTCACGCGCTTCCGTCGGATAGGTTGAGTTCCGTTCGATCAGGACGCCATAACGGTCATCGGTCAACCCAACCCCAAGCGAGAACGGGGTTAAGTGAACGATCACAGGGCCATCGGTATGGACATGGTCCGCAGCGCTCATCTCCAGTTCGTCATCCAGAGGCGCGAGAATGGCAGCCTGCACCGCAGCACCCAGGGCCACGCATTCATCCGGGCTGACATCTTTACGCGGTTCTTTATCGACGATCTTCTTGACAACCTGCTGCACTGCGGGGGTACGGGTGCTCCCCCCGACGAGGAGGACATTGGAGATATCTTCGGGTTTCAGCCCTGCATCGGCAATCGCGTCCTGAGTGGGACCAACCGTCATTTGCACCAAGTCATGGACCAGGCTTTCAAAGGTCGCACGGGTGAGTTCATGTTCCAGAGTGATGGGTCCCCGGGAGGTCATCGCGATCGCGTCGATGATAATATCGGTCCGAGTTACGCCCGAGAGTTCGATTTTCGCTTCCTGGGCCGCTTCCCGGAGACGGAACATGGCTTTAGGGTCACCAGTGAGATCGATGCCTTCTTTTTTCTTGAAATCTTCCAGAAGATATTCCACGATGCGTTGATCAAAGTCATCGCCCCCAAGGTGGTTGTTCCCTTTAATGGAAAGAACCTGGAAGACCCCACCGACCATTTCGATGATGGAGACGTCAAAAGTCCCCCCGCCCAAGTCATAGACCATCAGAATCTGGTCTTGCTCCTTGTCGAGGCCGTAGGAAATGGCGGCCGCGGTGGGCTCATCGATGATGCGGCGGACGTGGAATCCCGCAATTTGCCCCGCGTCGCGGGTCGCCTGCCGCTGGGCATCGGTAAAGTACGCAGGAACGGTAATCACCGCCTGAGGACATTCTTCACCCAGAAACGATTCGGCGTCAGTTTTCAATTTTTGCAGGACACAGGAAGAGATTTCTTGAGGAGTATGTTTTTTTCCATCAATCTCAACTCGATGAGCGGTTCCCATATGACGCTTGATGGAAAATATCGCGCGATCCGGGTTCAATCCCGCAGCTCGGCGAGCTTTCTTCCCGACTAAGGGCGTTCCATCTTCTTGATAATAAACAACTGAAGGAGTTATCCGGTCTCCGACGTCATTGGGGATAATTTCTGGTTTAGCCCCAGCCATATAGGCGACGACGGAGTTCGTTGTCCCTAAGTCGATACCCAAAATCCGTGCCATAAAACTATCACTCCCCCGACGATAAGGGTGTCGGCAATCATTATTCGTATTTTTATTTCATCGCCATGATGTATGGCGTAACCTTCTTAATAACATCCACGTTATGACGAAGAGAAGAAGGATGGGGGAACCGGTGGTTCCTTACCCCTTCGCAGCCTTGGCCACAATCACTTTGGCGTCACGAATGATACGCCGCCCAAAGCGGTACCCACGGACAACCTCTTCTACAATGACATTCTCTTCCACACCCGGCACTTCACGGACATCCAGCACTTCGTGCTGGGATAGATCGAGCAGTTTCCCAACCGATGGGATTGGGATCAGGCCTTCTTTTTCCAAGGTCAGCAAGAGACGGCGATAGAGCGTTTCTAACGTCCGCAGCCAGTTGCCCAACACCTCATTCTGCTCGATCTCGCTTTGTTGGGCGAAATGGAAGAGATTATCGAATCCATCCAAGATGGGAAGAATTCGGCGAAAAAACGTTTCCTTCTCTTGATCGACCAAGACAACCGGGCGTGCAGGCCAACCGGCTTTTGGTTTTTTTCTGTAGAACAAAGCAACCGCGTCGGTTGTTTGCTTCCCCCATGTTTCCTTGGGGAGTTGATCGATGGGAAACAGATCCTTGGGATTGGTGGATCTGTAAAACCATCGTTTCATCGAATTCCTCCAAGCCGTTTGGATTCACGAACGCCCTGACGGGCGGCTTTATGGCGGGGATCGATATCCAGGATCCGCTGGAATTCCCGCAACGATGCGCTGTAATTATGGGCTTGGAAGTAAGTATCCGCCAGTTCCAGCCGGATATCCAAATTGTTGGGCTCGTATTTTAATGCGTTCTTGAATTGAACCAAGGCTTGGTTCAAAATGCGTTGGTCTTTTAGGCGCTTGCCATAAATTGTATACCCCCGCACCATGTGATCCAATACCTGGTTATGCCCCTGCCCCTTTTTCTGTGCCAGGTTCCACATGTGGAACGCGCGGGTACTTTGGTTGGTATTGAGATACGCCCAACCCAATTGACACAGAACATCCACATCGTCGGGATGCTCCTTGAGAGCTTTTTCCAACGCATCAACGGCTTGTTTCCAGTTCCCTTGCTTGATGCAGGCGTACCCTAGTTCCTTGGAGGAACCGGCACTGATCATGCCCTGCCCATCCTCGAGCAATTTCCCGCCCGTATATTTATGAATCGCCAGGACAATGGCTTTACGGTACTCGTCCTCGGGTGATTTTTTTAACTCTTGCTGGAAAAGTTCCAGCGCTTTCGTCCAGTATTGGACCGATTCGG
>JAVFAP010000082.1:0-10188 GCA_034002445.1 bacterium
CGAGTGGATTCCGGCGTTGGCGGAATTGCACGAGGGACTGGGGTACAAGGACCGGGGGCACACCTGGCGGCACATGGCGAACCAGACTTCATGTTATGGGGTAGTGGAGAAACCGGGGACGGCGTTTGACTATAACGATTGGCACATGGCGCTGTTTTGGGATGCCTTGTTCACGCGGGTGTATGGCGTGGCGCCCGAGGTAGTGGATGAGAAGGTTTTGAGGCCTTTGCTGACGGACCGGATCGGCTGCCAGGATGAGCCCACTCTGCTGGCGTTCGGTGCCGAGGATCGCGCGGGGCGGATGGCGATATCGCCCCGGGATTTCGCGCGGTTTGGTCAGCTATTTTTGCACCAAGGGACATGGGAGGGGGACGAACTGCTGAAGCCGGAGTTGATTCGCCGCCTGGTGTCGGAGCCGTTACCCGCCGATTTGCCCCGAGCGGGGCAGGAGGCCGCGGCGATGCTGGAGGGACAGCGTAGTATTGGTTCCCGGCAGATCCCGGATAATCAATGCGAGCATGAGGGGAGTTACAGCTGGCTGTGGTGGATCAATGGCGTCAACCGCGAAGGTGAGTGCCGCTGGCCGGACGTGCCCGTGGATGTATTTTCCGCCCTGGGGCACCGCAACGGGATGCGAGGGATGGCGGTGCTTCCCAGTCAGGACATGGTGGTTTCGTGGAATGACAGCCGCATCGAGGAGTTGCCGGAAGAGCCACACCCGTTGAATGAGATGTTGCGGCTGCTAGTGGCGTCGCTCTCGGATTAGAAGGGTTTTTTGCGGTTGGGCATGAGGGCGCGGAGTTCGTTGAGTTCGCCGTAGCACAATAACATATCGCCGGTTTGGATCACCTCATCGCCGCCGGGGTTGGGGATGATGAAGGTGTTGCGGGTGATATGGATGACGCGGATGCTGTGCTCGAAGAGGCGGGCATCGCGCAGGCACTTGCCTTCCAGGCTGGGCATGTTGTGCACGGCGAACTCGGCGATGCCGTACCCTGCGGCGAGCCGTAAGCGCTGGCGGAGGTCGACATCGGGAAAGAGCACCTGGTGCTCGATTTCCTGGATGATGGCTTCGGCCACGTTGATGCCGGTGGTTTGTTCGATGCCTTCCAAGCCGGGGGAGGAATTGACTTCCATCACTTGAGGCCCTTCATCAGATTCCAACATATCTACCCCGGCGACGCGCAGGCCAATGATTTGGGCGGCACGGATGGCGGTGTGCTCATAGGTGGCATCGAGGGTGATTTTTTGGGTTTGGCTGCCGCGGTGGACGTTACTGCGGTATTCATCGCCCACGGCTTGGCGGCGCATGGCGGCGACGACGCGGTCACCGACAACGATGGCGCGGATATCGCGGCCCTTGCTTTCCTTGATAAATTTTTGGATGAGCACGTTTTGTTTGGCGAATTGCAGGGTTTCGATAATGGCTTCGGCGACCCGCTCATTTTCGGCGAGGATGACACCGATGCCCTGGGTTCCTTCCAGGATCTTGATCATGACAGGGGCTCCACCTAGGCGTTGGATGGCGGGCAGGACCTCCCCCTTGCTGCGCACGAAGGCGGTGGGGGGGATGCCGATGTCATGGCGGCTGAGAATCTGGGCGGCACGGAGTTTATCGCGGGAGCGGGCGATGGCGATGGATTCATTGGGGGTATAGACGCCCATCATCTCGAACTGGCGGAGGACAGCCAGGCCATAGAAGGTGATGGTGGGAGCGATGCGGGGAATGATGGCGTCAAAATGGGGGAGTTTGGTACTGAAATAAAAGAGTTCCGGGCTTTTTTCCTGCAGGTGAATGGAGCAGCGCAATGTATCGAGAATCGCGGCGTCGTGGCCTCGGCGCAGGGATTCAGAATAAAGCCGACGGGTGGAATACCCATTGGGATGCCTGGACAAGATGGCGATGATCATGGCTGGGCTGTGTTGATCTTTCGCAGATTCAGCAAGTTGCGTCGGCTGACATCCACCAGAAAATGACGTCCAATCGCCTTGCGTCCGAGTAGCATGCGAAAGGTCATTTTTTCTCGGGAGATGAGGGAAATTTCAATTTCTTTCAAGATTGGGCCTATTTTGACTTTGGTTTTGATGAAGCAACGGGTGGTATAGCGGCCGGTGCTGGAACGAATGCGCCCGATCTTCAGTAAGGGGGCGCGGATATGGACGGTCTGGACCGGATGCTTCTGGCTGATGATGACATCGAAGGCGATGGTGCCATCGGTGAATTTCTGCAAATTTTCCACATGCAACGCGCTGGTGCGGGCTCCGGTATCCACCTTGGCTTCCAGGGCGGTGATGCCCCAATCGGGAAATTCGATGATTTCTGTCCAGCCGATCCGGATTTTTTCTTTCCGGGGTTGGGATTTGGTTCCCGTGGGGTGAGTGGAATGGTATTTCATTTCAAAAAACTTTCAAACTGGTTTGGAAGGCAAGCCCCTCTTTTGGCAAAGAATAGCAGAAGGGGAGAGGGAAGGTAATGTGATGTATGGGTTTATGCGTAAGAAAGTTTGCACAGAGGGTGGGGAAACGTGGGGCGGGCTCATCGGCCCGCCCCGTTTGGTATCGTTTATCGGCTGGATCAGGGGTGAAGGGTGTACTGCTGGCCCGGGGTTGTTTGGAATTGGATGACCCTGTTTTCAAGTTGCGATGTGGGAACTGGGGTTTCACCCGCAAAGACGCGTAAGGGAGTCGGGCTTTTGACTTGGCATGCGCCGCCGTTGCGGGAAAGGATGCGGGCTTCGCGGAGAACCCCATCGGCCCAGGCGAGATCGACTTCAAAGCCGCCACGGGCGCACAAGCCTCTGACTGAGCCGGTTTTCCAGACCTGGGGCAGGGCGGGGAGCAGTTCCACGCAGCCTTCATGACTTTGCAGGAGCATTTCCGCGATCCCTGCGGTGCCGCCGAAATTCCCGTCGATCTGGAAGGGGGGATGAGCGTCGAAGAGGTTAGGATAGACCCCGCCGCCTCCGGTGTACTTGGTCTCGGTGGAGCCGACAAGGCGGAGCAGGTTGCGCACCAGCGTATAGGCATGGTCGCCGTCCTTGAAGCGGGCCCAGAAATTGATTTTCCATGCCAGGCTCCAGCCGGTGCCGTCATCGCCGCGGCCGAGAAGGGATTTCTTGGCAGCTTCGAACAGTTCGGGGGTATTGCGCTGGGTGAACTGATCCGCTGGATGCAGGCCGTAGAGGTGGGAGACGTGGCGGTGCTGGGGTTCAGGTTCCTTGAATTCCTCGGCCCATTCCATCAGACGGCCATCGGAGCCAATCTTGGGCAGGGCCAAGTTGGCGAGTTTTTCCTTCACTTCTTCGGTGAACGGATCCTCGATCCCCAGAATTTGTGCGGCTTGGAGGCAGCTGGTGAAGAGGTGCCAGGTGATTTCCTGATCCATGGCGTTGCCCATGGCGATGTGGGAACGGGTGCCGTCGCTGGTTTCGAATGTATTTTCGGGCGATGTGGTGGGGCCGGAGACCCACTGGCCGGTTTTGGGATCCTTGACGAGCCAGTCGAGGAGGAACTCGGCGGCTTCCTTCATGATGGGATAGGCCCGTTCTTGGAGGAAGGTTTGATCGCCGGTGAACAAATAGCGTTCCCAGAAGTGGGTGACGCTCCAAGCGGCGCCGAAGGGCCACATGCCGTACTGGACATGACCAATGGGGCTGGTCCAATACCAGGCGTCGGTGGTGTGGTGGGCAACGAAGCCACGGCTATTGTATACTTTTTGGGCAGTGACGCGGCCTTGGGCGCGGAGATTTTCGATGAGATCGAAGAAGGGTTCGTGCAGTTCGGAGAGATTACAGACTTCCGCGGGCCAGTAGTTCATCTGAATATTAATGTTGATGTGGTAATCACAGTTCCATGGAGCGTCGATGTGCTGGTTCCACAGGCCTTGGAGGTTGGAGGGCATGCAGCCGGGGCGAGAGCAGCTAATCAGAAGGTAGCGACCGTATTGGAAGAGGAGTTCGACCAGTTGCGGATCCTCCCCGCCGTTGGTCATGGCGATTAGGCGGCGGTCCAGAGGCTGATCAATCACGGGGCCGAGATCGAGGGCCACGCGATGGAAGAGGCGCTGGTGTTCGGCGATGTGGGCGGCCAAGAGTGCCGCGAACTCTTTTTGGCTGACTTGGTCCAACTGGGTTTTGGCGGTGGCCGCGGGATCGTGTTGGTTATAGGTCGTGGCGGCGGTGAGGAAGAGGGTGACGGTATCCGCATTGCGGATTTGAAGAGTCCCATCTTGCACGGTAACCGAACCGCCCTGGGCCTTTGCTTTGAGATAGGTGTAGTAGGTTACACCTTCGGTGCGTTCCCCTTGGTCGGCGGTGCCGGTCATACAGAGGGTATCCGAGCCGACGGAGGCGAGGGTGCAGTTTTCGGGCCGGTCCAGGCGGGCCTGGAAGGAGAGTTTCCCCGGCTGGCTGCTGGTGAGATGCACGATCAGGGCTTGATCCACTGGAGTGGCGAAAACCTGGCGGGTATAGGTGACGCCATCCCGGGTGTACGTGGTGGTGGCAATAGCGGTGTTGAGGTCCAGTTCACGGTGGTAATCTTGGGTGGGGGCTGAAGGGAATTTTAGGAGAAGGTCGCCGAGGGTTTGGTGACTGCGGGGCGCGATGCGTTCGGCCATGAAGGTTTCTTGCATCAAGTCTTGGCCTTCTTTGTACTTGCCATTGAAGAGCAGGGCCCGGGCCTGGGGCAGGGCTTTGTAAGCGCCTTCGCGGTCCCGGTCGAACTGGCCGCCCGCCCAGAGGGTATCTTCATTGAGTTGGATGCGCTCGGTGTCGGTTCCGCCAAAGACCATGCCACCCAGGCGGCCGTTGCCAATGGGGAGGGCTTCTTCCCAAATGGTGGCGGGGCGGGCAAACCAAAGTTTCAGGTCATCGAAATCGCCGGCGGGGCATTGGGGCGGTAAGGACAGGGGCAAGAGGGTGATACACAGGATAAGGGGCAAGCCGAATGGTCTCATTCTGATTTCTCCTCGATCAAATTTTTTTCATTATAGAGAGAATGGCTATCGAGAGTATAGTGATAGAAAGCGGGCTGGGTTTATGCTAGGGTAAAGAGACTATATTGGGTGGGTTCGGCCCTCCCGCAGATGAGGAGATATCCGCATGGAAACCATGGTAGCGATCCGTTCCCGACGCAGTATTCGAGTGTTTAAAGAGGATGAGGTGGAGAAGGACAAGATTTTGACCCTCGTTGAGGCGGGGATGTATGCACCGACGGCGTGTGACCAGCAGGAATGGCAGTTTATCGTGCTGGATGACCGGCAGGTGCTGGACGCGATTCCCATGTTTCATCCCTATTCGCAGATGCTACACCAGGCCCCGCTGGCGATTGTGGTGTGCGCGGACCGCCGCTTGGAGACATTGGAAGGCTATTGGGTACAGGACTGTGCCGCCGCGACGCAGAATATTTTGCTGGCCGCGCGCGACGTGGGGCTGGGGAGTTGCTGGCTGGCGATCTATCCCGAAGAAGACCGGGTGCAGAAAATGCGGGAATTGTTGCAATTGCCAGCAGAGGTCACGCCGTTCAACGTGATCGCGGTGGGGTATGCGGACGAGGAGAAGGAACCGGTGCAGCGGTATAAACCAGAGCGAGTCCATTGGAATAAGTGGTAAAAAGAGGGATGCCATGAAGAGACTTTGTTTGATGCTGGCTGGGCTGGTTTTTTCTCATTTGGTTGATGTGCCTCCGTTGCTGCAAGCGGACGAGGCAAAGAGCGAAATTTCCGCAACGGCCAAGCCTTGGGCGCGCTGGTGGTGGCTGGGCAGCGCGGTGACCCCAGCGGAGATTGCGCGGCAACTGGCCTTGCTGGATGAGGCGGGGTTTGGTGGAGTGGAGATTCAGGCGATCTATGCCGCGAAAGATTCACCGTTGCCAGCGCTGCCGTTTTTATCGAGCGAGTGGACGGCAATGTTGCGGTATACCCTTGAGGAGGCGCGGCGGCGGGGGATGGATGTGGACCTGACCCTAGGCAGCGGCTGGCCCTTTGGAGGCCCCTGGCTGGACGCCGAGCACGCGGCCCGGCGGCTGGTGGCCCGGTCTTACCCGCTGAGCGCGGCGGACACGCCCAAGACGGTGGAGGATACGGCCTCGGAGCCGATTGATTTTGTATTGCTTGTTTCGCCCGAAGTGCCGGATACCCCGGCGGTGGTATTGAAGAAAGAAACTACGATGGGCCATGCCGGGTGGGTGATTCCCAAGGGGGATTGGATAGTGTATGAAATCCGGCAAGGCTTTACCCGGCAGCAGGTGAAGCGGGCGGCGCCTGGGTCCGAGGGGCCGGTGCTGGATCATTTTTCTCAAACTGCGTTCGCAGATTATATCGAGCCTTTCAGCCAGATGCTGGAAGAACTGGGGGTGGTGCGGCCGCGGGCGAATTTCAATGATTCATACGAGGTGTTCGGGGCGAACTGGACGCCGGATTTGCTGAAGGCGTTTCAAGACTGGCGCGGGTATGATCTGTTGCCCTATTTGCCTTTCTTACTCCAAGAGGAAGAGAGCGAACTAAGCGTGAGGGTCAAGCGGGATTACCGAGAGACGGTATTTGAACTGTATGCGGAGGCGTTTTGCCAGCCGTGGGCGGCATGGTCGCACGAGCAGGGGATGCGTATTCGGTTCCAGGCGCATGGAGCGCCCGGCCCGCTGTTGGATTTGTACGCCTTGGCGGATATTCCGGAGACAGAGGGTTTTGGCCGGGGCGGGATCGATCTGTATGCCTCCAAATTCGCGTCGTCCGCCGCGCATCTCTATGACAAGCCACTGGTTTCATCGGAAACATTTACATGGCTGGATGAGCATTTTCAGGTTTCGCTGGACCGGATGCGGCAGAGCGTGGACTGGTTTTTCCTGGCGGGGGTGAACCATGTGTTTTATCATGGGGTGCCTTATTCGCCGGAAGGGGTTGCATTTCCTGGCTGGCAGTTCTATGCCTCGGTCAATGCGGGCGAGCATGCCAGTTGGTTTCCCCATTTGCCGTATTTTAACGCGTATATCGCCCGAATTCAGAGTGTATTGCAGCAGAGCCAGTTTGATCCGGATGTGCTGGTGTACTACCCGATCTATGATTTTTTATCGCAAGGGGGCGGCGCGCGGGATGGGCTGCAATTTTGCCGTATCCATAACACCGATGCCTGGCTAGGAGAGGCGGTACCAGGAACGCGAGATGTGATTCATTCGTTATGGGAGAAGGGGATTCAGTTCGATTATGGATCGGATCGGGCCTTGCAAGAGCGGATTCAGGTGACGGCGGGCCAACTGCGGGCGGGCAAGATGACATACCGCGGCTTGGTGATCCCCGCCGCGGACTGGATGGATGGGGCTTCGTTTGAAGCCATCTGTCAGGCGGCGGAAGCGGGGGTGGCGGTGGTCTTGGTGGGCGAATGGCCCCGACCCCTGCCCCGGAATGGGGATCCGCTGCAGAACCAGACGGATCTGTCCGAAGCGCTTCAAGCGCGATTGAGGGCCCTGGAGGCGAAGGGGGCGATCGTGCGGATTGCCTCGGCGGACGGGCTGGTGGACGCTTTGCAGGCAAAGGGAATCGCGAGAGAGCCGCTGGTGGACCAGGGATTTTCTTTTTTACGGCAAACGCAAGGCGACCAGACTCTCTACTATTTAAAATATGATGGCGATGAAGTTTTTCAAGGCTGGCTGCCACTGCGTGCAGAAGCGAAGGGTGGGGTTCTATGCAACCCGATCGATGGGCGCAGCGAACCGATTGCGGCTCGCGAGGGAGAACCGTCTGCGATCTTTGTGACCGTGGAGCCGGGGGAGACACGATTGGTTACGCTGGAACCGGATGCGGTTTCTGCCCAGGCGTTCCGAGAGGAAGCGGAGAACATGGTGACTTTGTCCGGCCCTTGGACGCTGACATGGACCGACACGGGAGAATCGCGGAATTTGACGCTGGCACACCTGGTTTCGTGGACTGAAATCCCTGAATTGACTTACTACAGCGGCGCTGTGTCGTATGAGACGACTTTCATGCTGGCGCAAAAGCCGGAGGGGCCCTTCCGGCTGGTTTTGGAAGGCTTGCATGAATCGGCGGAGGTCTGGGTGAATGGGCAACGAGCCGGTGCGGTATGGACCCAGCCATATACTCTTTGGATCGAGGACGGATTACGGGAGGGGGAGAATACGCTTCGGCTGGATGTGATCAATCTTCCGGCGAACCGGATTATCCAGATGGATCAAGCCAAGGTGGATTGGAAAAAGTATTACTTTGTGAATATTGACTACAAACCGTTTGACGCGGCAGACTGGTCCCTTTTGCCCTCGGGGATTCTGGGGCCGATGCGGTTGGAAGCAGTGCGGCGGAAAGCCTATCAATGAAGTTTATCCTGAGGGCCTGGTTGAGGTTTGTATGCGAAAACGCCATGACATCAAAGAAGACATTATCGAAGTGGATGCGGAGATCATCGAGGAGGAGGGTCATGAGCCGGTCTCTTTCCAACAGGGCCTGGCACGGTATGAGGAAAGCGGGTGGACCCGAGGACCGCAGGTGGTCTATAGCAATATTGAATTTCGCTCGAGGGGATGTGGGTGTCCTGGGTGTTCGTGCCTGGGGTGTCTCGGTATTATGTTTTTGTTTTTTTTATTCCTGAAGTGGTTGTTCTGAACTGGGTTGAAAGCGCAGCCTTAGGTCATTGCCACTCCATTCTGTGGATTTCACTTCCGTATTTGATCGTTTTTTTTAAAGAATCACGCCATTTGTGCGAAGGAGAAAGGTTATGTTAGAAACAAAGGAAAACAATCGCCGCGCGTTCATGCAATCCACTGCTGCCGCGGGATTGGCCGCGTTCACCATTTTGGCCCCCCGCCAGGTGTGGGGGCTGGATCAAAATTCGAAAATTCAACTTGGAATCATCGGCTGCGGGGGGCGGGGGCAGTTTGATGGGCGGAATTTGCTGAAGACGGGGAAGGTGAAAATTATCGCGCTGGCCGATTATTTTGCGGATCAAGCCCAGGCCATGGCGCAGACCTTCGAGGTGCCGGAAGAGCGCCTGGCGATTGGGATCGATGGCTACCAGGCGCTGTGCGAGAGCCCTGATCTTGATGCGGTGCTTCTGACCGCCGCTCCGTATTTCCGCCCGATGCAGTTTGAAGCTGCGATCAAGGCGGGGAAGCATGTCTTCGCGGAGAAGCCGATCGCGGTGGATGGGTGGGGATGCCAGAAATTTCTGGAAGTGGGGAAGGCAGCCCAGGAAAAGCAACGGGTGGTAGGCGCGGGACTGCAAACCCGGTTTGACTCAGCCCGGCAAGCGATCGCGGAGCGCATCCAGGCGGGGGCGATTGGCAAACTGCTGGTGGGGCATTCCACCCGGATGGGCGGGGACTTGTGGCGGCGCAAGCGGGAGCCTGGGTATAGCGAACGGGATTACCAGGTCCGCAATTGGCTGTACTACACCTGGGCGTGTGGGGATTTCATTACGGAAATGCATATTCATAATCTGGATGTCTTCAACTGGTTCACCGGGCTGCTGCCCGTGAGCGCGACCGCGACGGCGGGGCGGCAGGCGCGGCTGGATGTGGGGGATATCTACGATCATATCCAGGTGCTCTATGAGTATCCCGATGGCTTTTCTCTCTCGCATACCGGCACGCAAATTCAAAAGGGATATGAAGGCTCCACCAAGCAGATTGTCGGGACCGAGGGATATTATGATGAAAAGACCGGTTTGGTAGCCAAGGACGGAGAGAAACTGACGCATGAATCAATCCAAGAAACAACGGAGATCGAGATGCGGCAGTTTGTCGAAGCCATTTTGGGCGAACGGCCGTATATGAATCAGACCGAGTATGTCACCACCAGCACCTTTACCTGTATTTTAGGCCGGATGGCGGCGAAGGCGGGGCGCAAGGTGACTTGGGACGAAGCGTGGGATTCGGCAGAGCGGCTGGAACCTCCCACGGATTGAGGCTGTAGAGCCGCTTATCGAGAATAGTAGCCCCCATCAGAAGAAGCCCCCCGCGGATCGCTCCGGAGGGGGCTTTTTTCATTCTTAAAAAAACTATCAATTGCCATAGTTATGGATTTTGTTGCCAGGCGGGACGACGCGGACAAAGCCACCCAGACTGACAAGGCCGTTACTGGGATCGTAGGGTGGACCGCCCCGGACTCCAGCGGGGCCCCATCCGTCGAGTAGGCCGCCAGTCTTGGTGTTATGGGCTTCGCGTACCGAGACATGGCCCTGG
>JAVFAP010000083.1:0-10079 GCA_034002445.1 bacterium
GCGGACAATTAAATCCGCGATCAGGCCAAGCACAAACATCTGGATGCTGGTTGTCATTAAAACGATAAAGGTGGCGTCCATAAAGTGCCCCATCGCCTTACTGATGACTAAGACCGCCACCGCCAATAGTGCCAGAATCAGGCTGAGAGGAAGAAAAACGTTCAAGGGCCGGATGAGGACCACGGTACGCAGGATGGTCAGGATCATGTTCCAGGTATCGGAGATGGGGCGAAATTTGGATTTTCCCCCCCGTTTGCGGTATTGAATGGGATGGTAAAAGACGCGGCGGCCGCTGGTCATCAAGGCCACCGTCAGCGTGGTGGTGAGAGAAAACCCGTCAGGCAGCAGGCGGATGAACGGCAACACCTGGCTTTTACGAAACGCTCGCAAGCCCGAATTGAGGTCAGGAATACGGCGACGCACCATCCAGGCGGCAAAATGGCCAATGATCCATTTGACAGGCCTTCGTACCCAGGGAATTTGGGCTTCCACCCCCAGCCGGGCCCCTACCACCATCTCATATTGGCGCAGTAATTTCAATAGGGAGGGAATATCTTCAGCGGCGTAAGTCCCATCGGCATCGATGATGACCAGTGCTTCATGGGTGCTGTGATGGATCCCCGTCTTGATCGCCGCGCCATAGCCTTGGTTGATTTCATGCCGGATGAGTTTCACGGATGCTGGTGGCAGCAGGGTGGACGTGGCGTCAGTCGATCCATCATCCACCAAGATGATCTCGGCCGGATACGATAGAGCCTTGGTTGTATGACAGAGTTCCTTCAGAAACGGCGTGATGTTCTCCGCTTCGTTATAAACCGGCACCACGATGGAGACGCCTTGTTCCAGACTCGGGGGATTGGATTGAACGGCCATGGCTTGGTTCTCGCATTCCTCTCGCTTTTCCTTGCGGGTATGGTGTGCAGTATAGCAATAGAATGTGCAAAGCGGATGGGCGGCACTGGCCCGTGGAGAAAAGCCTTGGCGTTGGGCCCGTGGAGAAAGAAAACAAGAATGGGAACCGGATTGAGATATTGTTTCATCCCCCCCTCCCCGGTATACTATCTTTAAGAAAATACAAGTTCCCCGTCGTTAGGGATTGCCCGTGCAATCCGCTTTATCCAAGGGGGCAATGGAATCGAGGCAGGATTATGGATGAGGGTAGAATTTCGTTGTGGATCCACCGGCATGACAGCCGGTATTATTACCAGGCCTATCTCTTTGTTTTGGAAGCGTTGAAATACACCCAAGACTTGTTTAATAAGGAACGGCACGTTACCGGACAAGAACTCTTGGTAGGGATTACCCGCATGGCAAAAGAGAAATTCGGCGAACTGGCCATGGCGGTTTTTCAAGAATGGGGCATTACCTGCCCCCGTGATTTTGGCAATATTGTCTTTAACCTTGTCGAGATGGGCGAAATCAAAAAAACGGAAGAAGACAGTATCGACGACTTCGATATCGATTTTGATTTCCAAAAAGAGCTGAAGAACGTCCGCCACAACCTCTGAACCTTAAAAGAGAAAGAGCCCACGGGAGATGAGTTTATTCAAATCGCGTGGGCTCTTTTTTTATTTCATGATCACTTCCCGATCCGGCAACCTTCTCCGTAAGCCCCGCATCGGCGATCTGACCCCGGGAAGGGGACCGCACAGCGGATGCCTTATTGAGGCAGGGAGGAGGGGGCCAACTTCTGTTTGATATCGATCTTGGCACGGCTGCGGATATCATCCAGCCAGGTTTTCATTTTCTGACCCAATTTGTGTTCGTAGACAATCTTTTCCATGGTCTCCTTGCCGATGACCTTGATGATATGATAGCCACGGCTTGTCCGAATGGGGTCGGAAACATCCCCCACGTTGAGATCGAACGCCACATCGAACTCGGTGAACAACTCTCCCTGGTTGAATTCTGGCAACTCACCCCCACTGTTGACCGTATTTTGATCTTCCGAAAATTCTTGCACCAGCGCTTCGAAATTTTCTCCCGCCCGGGCACGCAGCAAGATGTCGTTCATCCGTTGCCGAACTTGGGCTTCCTCATCCGCGCTGGCGTTGGGATCGAGACGAAGCAGGATGTGGGCGATCTTGATTTTCCCCGTGGGTTGGATGGAAGGATAATCGCTCTTGAATTGCTCTACTTCCAAGGCGGTGGGCAGATTGACCCGCACTTGGACCAGTTTGGGAAAAATGGTCCGCGCGATGAATTCCCGTTCATTTTTAGGCAAACGGAACGTACGGATTTCATCCCAGGTCATCCCCACCCGTTGCTCTTCCTTCACCATCTCGTCCGGGGAAGCGAACTGGCTTTGAAAGCGTTTGATCTGCATATCGGTCAACCGCTCCGAATCCTTGCGAATCTTTGCCAACTGATCGGCCGGGAGGATGCGCTTGACTTCTTGAGCAATGAGATATTGGCTGATTAACTGCTCCAGACTGCGGCGGCGCACTTCGGCTCGCTGATCCTGGTTGAGGGCGGCGAATTGATTGGTGTCCATCAACAGGGAAATCTGCTCATCCACTTCGGAGGCGAGTATTAATTCTCCATTGACGATGGCGTCGATCTGATCAAGGATGGCGGCATGGGGCATGCCCGTTACAGCGAATAACAAGAATAACGGAAGGAACAAGGGTTTCATTCATCTGCCTCGGATTTTTTAAATTCGTAAGCTCCAGCCTGGACACGGAAAATCGGTACAGGCACCTTCTAATCATAGCGAAGATTCTCCGTTTCCCCTAGACCCCATCTGTGTTTTTCATGTGGATTCCGCGGGAATCCAGAGACCAAAATTCCCCAAAGGGGGCCTCTGGGGAATCGGGTGCGGTAAAAGGGCTTGGGATGTTGGGACCTCGGCGGGATTGGCTTGGCCTGTCACTCGGCGGAGGGGGACTTGATTTTCCCTCGGATTCTTCCTTTGGAAGGCCGGGAAGCAGCCGTCTCGGTTGTCTGGGTATTCGTCAGATCAATGTCAAAATTGTCGAAAACGGTTTTGATCAATGTATTGGCGTCACCATCAAAAAATCCCTTGATGATATACCGTAAGGTTTTTTCTTGGGCTTTTTCTTTGGTGGAAACCGCATAATAGTAAAACCGCCTTCCATTTTTTTCATGCCGAATCGCGCCCTTCTGTTCCAACATTTTGAGCATGGTTGCTATCGATGTATACGCCCCCGCCTTTTTACCACCCATTTCCTTCCTGATTTCGTCGATACAAGCTTTCTTGAGCTTCCAGATCGCATTCATCACTTGTAATTCACGCTCAGTCAGGATCTTTGCACGTTTCCTAGCCATATCTGTTGTCTCCCAACCAGGTTAGCTTGGATCACTCCTACTTGTTATGTCATGTTCATACAGAAACACCCTATGAGGAAAGGGTACAGAATTTTCACTAATTACGTCAAGTGTTGCGACATTGTTTTCACGTTTTGATTTTGCTTTTTCTTCTTCTCCCCTTTTTTTCCCTTTTTTATATCGTGTGTTGCTTCTCAATGAAATGGCAACTTGATGCCACTTTTGAGGCAGGAGAGGATTTGGTTATACCGCCAGTCCCACAAGCGCCCTTTGTCCAGGGCGAGGGAGACGGGGGAGCCCGCCCAGTCGCTCGGATAGCAAAACGCCCCGATCCATTGGGTGAAAACGGACCAGGCTAGGAGTACGCCAAACAGAATCAGGAGCGGTTTGGCGGCTTTGATCCGTTCCCAGACCACCGCGATATAAAGAACCAGGAAGGGATAGCATTCAATCTGGTACCTAGGGCCATAATGCGCGTTTCCCCCCCACCAGACCGAGTATTTGGAGAAGAGAAGCAGCATTAGAATGGGGATGGGGATTGTCCATGCCAGCAGTTTCCACACCGACGTCGCGGGGCGCCATAGCACAACCATGCCCCAAAACGAGAAGAGCAGAAACGGACTGAATATGAGAATTCCCCGGCTGGGGCTGATCAATTGACCCGCCAGGCCGACCCAGAGCGGTGTCGCCCAGCGGCCTGTTGTGATATGATCCAAATAGTATTGTAATTTTAAAAGTTCCTCATACCCCCCGTTCCAGGTGCCGAAGAGCCAATAGTTATACGCCAGCAAACTGGCCGAGAGCAACGCCGCTGGGATGAGGTAATGGATCCCCTGCCAGCGGAACCGCCAGCCTATCGCCAAGCCGATAAAGATCAGGCCAATCGCGTTGACATTCCGGCAATGAAAGGCCGCGCCCGTGCTGACCCCTGCCAAAACCAGATATTTCCATAGCCCCACCTGGTCCGCATGGTTTTCGGCTTTGACCAAGGCATACAGCCCGATGCTCCACCACATCACGCTGGGGCCGTGCTGCCAGAGGCTTTGCCCCGCGATGGGCCACAGGGCGGTTCCGATGCCATACGCCATGGCGAGCAGCCAGGCTCCCGTTTTATCGATCAGATGGATGAGGGTGAGATACATAAACAGCACCGCGATCGCGGTAAAACAGGCCCCGGACATGCTGGAGAGATACCGCCACACCATGTCGCCATCCCCCGGATTGATCATGCCGATCCAGACAAAGGGGGCAAAAATCGGGAGTGCCATGAACGCCGGGAAGAGTGGATAATTTGAAACCATATGCCCGCGCTGCATCGAGACATAGTACGGCTCATTGTTGTAAGGGACATAGTCGTGGAAATCATCCAAATAGATTGTCCCCTGTTTGAGCAGATTGATGGTGACAAACACGGTGGGGACCGTATCGCCACTGCTCAACTCACGCCCGTTCGCCATGTAGATGGCAAATGGAACGAAAAATAACAACATCTTATGCGAATCAAAAAGTTGAACGGTTTTTGCCAAAAAAGACTGCATGTGTTCCATGGTGTTGAAAACCCCTATACCATCTCCATCCCATACGGTATCTGGCCAAGCTGATCCCCACGGGAGCCTGGCGGTTTTCGGTCAAGGTAAAAAATTGGAGTTTGGACTCGTTACCAAGACGATTTCGTTTCCGTTTTTGATGGAATCCTTATTTTTTTCTCTATTATGAGAGATAATAGGAGCAGGGAAACCCACCCGCAACGAAAATTTTAGTCAGACACCCTTATCCAACGATAAAGACTATAGGAAAAGGAACTCGAAAGGAGTTGGTACAATGAACTATAAACTGGGAATTATCATGCTTCTTGGTCTTGGCCTATTCATGACGGGCTGCACCGCGACGCAAAAAGGCGCGGCGGTCGGTGGCGGCGTCGGCGCGGGGTTGGGGGCGATTATCGGTCACCAATCCGGTCGGACGGGAGAAGGCGCTCTCATCGGGGGCGCTGTAGGGGCCTTGGGTGGCGCGTTGATCAATGACGCGGCGGACAAACAAAAGAAACAAGCCTATGAAGAAGGCTATTATCAGGGCGCCGCGCAGAATCAACAGTACTCCAACCAGCAACAGCAATATCAATACAATCCTCGTTAACAAGACGCCTCAAACCCCAAAAGCCCGGGCTAACCCGCCCGGGCTTTTGTTTTGTGAACATCGTCTATTTTACGGCTGGGATTTCGCTTCCTTCCATTTTTTTCTGAACCAATCCTGCTTTCTCGATGCGCCTCGGTCATTCCACGATCAAATCCTGCGGGGTGGAAGTTTTCTTCACTTCCGGATTGTAATATTCATAAATCGTACTTTCCGGCGCCTTGGCGGCGATGGGCAGGGTGGCCTTCATGGGGATCGCCAATTTTAACTCTTGTCCGTTGTCCAGGTATTCCAGGTAGATCAATAGTTGCCGACTCATGATCGTGTATTTCGAGATCGTCCGGGCTTTCTCATATTCTTCCAGGGCGGATTGTTCTACCCGAAATCCAGGGGGGATACCCAGGTCGATCATCACCATCTCCATCCGGGCGAGGGCGCTGTTCTTGGCGGTGAGGTTGCAGGTCACGCTGTCGTTTCGCTGCAAGGTAGTGCGGTCATACTCCACCGTGATCGCCAAGGGATTCTCCAGTTCCTTCTGCTTTTCCCATGAGACAAAGTACTTGCCGACAATCTGGTACAAGAGACGGCCATTTCCTTCAAAGCCAATTTCCACCTCATTCTTGGGCTGCCCGGCAACAGAGGTGAGATCAAAACTCTGCATGATATCGCTGTTCTCGGGGGTAATCTCGAAGGATTTGGCTTCTTCGCCGTTAACCCGGATGGTGATCCGCGCCTGGGATTTTTCACTGCGAGCGGCCAGGGACTGGACCAGGGCCTTGAGGGCCAGCACCGTGCCGTGCGTGGTGCCCCAGGTTCCGTTGGGATCTTTCTGGGCGATGATCCAATTGAGGGTTTTGTTCAACTCCTGCGGGTAGCGTTCTGCTTGGATCAAGGCCAAGGCCGCCCAGGCGGTGGTCTCCACCCATGCGTGATTGCCTCGGGCGAAACTCATGCTGGCTTCCGCTTTCCAGTACATCTGGTCTCCCTCCAGATGACTGAGTTCAATCAGCCGGCCCAGGCTTTTTTTCGTCTCGGGATGATCGGGCGCCAATCTCTGCAAGGTATTGCATAGAATGGCTAGCGTGTACGCGTCCTGCGCTTCACCCGCGTTCGCCAGAAGATACTCCCTCGTTTTTTCCAATCCCTGCGGGATGCCGGATTCCGCCAAGGCCAGCGCGATATAGGCCGTCACCAGGATCTGGTTATCCTGGATGCTTTGCCACATCTCCGCGTGGGCAAATTGCTCATCCGGATCCCAGGTCCCATCGGGTTTCATCTGGCCCATCAGCCAGCGCTGGGTGCGCTCGATCAGGTTGAGCTCGATCGGGTAGACCTTCTGCATATCACCAAATTCCAGCAATCCGTAGGCGGATAGAATGCGGGTGGCGGGCGGCTGACCGAACACCTGGAAGCCTCCACCAGGAATTTCAAAAGTCAGCAGCCGCTGATACCCCAGGTTGATGTATTCCAGCGCCTTCATCTCGATGGCGGGGGTGACGCGGCCGGTGGTCCGCATATAGTCCAGAGCCAGAATATTGGGATAGGTGGTGGAACTGGTTTGCTCAAAGCAGCCATAGGGCATTTGCAGAATGGCATCCAAGCCCTCGACAATCTGGCTGAAGAGGCCGGGGTAGATTTTGACGAACAACTTATCCGCACCCGGGACCCGCCCCTCTGGAAATTCGACCGTGGCTTTGACCGGCTGGTTCAGGCTGCCGTTATGGGTAATGAATTGGGCTTCCCCATTGGGCCGGACCTCGATCGAGCGTCCGATCGCGTCCGTGTCTTCGGACCCGATCGCGTACACTGTGATCGGGTGCTTGCCTAACTGGGTCGCTTTGATGCGGTAGGTTACGGAGGACACTTCATTGGCGGCGATTTGCACCTGCCGGGTCCAATCGCCTTCCAAAAGATGGAACCAATTTGTTTTTTCCAATTCAATCGCGATGGTTTGGGCTGTGGGGAGATAGTTATAGATGGCGACGGGGATGGTGACCTCATCGCTTTGAATCAGCGCGATAGGCAGATCCAGGTCGATGAAGAACGGTTTGAAAACTTTCATCGCCGCCGTGGTGTCTCCAATGGCCCCGCTTTTGGCGTTCGCCATCGCCGACATGCGCCAGGTGGTGATGGAGTCGGCCATCGCAAGCGAAACGCGGGCCTCTCCGCGCGCGTCGGTGATCAGTTCCGGGGTATAGAATAGGGTTTCGGGGAAATAGCGCCGCACCCGAACGTCTTCCTTCTTGATTTTTGGGACCGGCTCGTCCTGGATTTGGCTGGTGAGGAACGCGTCCGCAGCTTTGCTCAGGGCTTCAGGATTCAACAACCCATCGACAACCAGGGGGGCTCCCTCTTCTTCCTCTGCGGGCTTGGACTCCGTGGTGGGAAAACGCAATTCGAAATCGCTATCGATATCCGTTTTAAAGTCCCCTCTTGCGATTTCATTCGATTGGGCTTGTGGGTGCAATCCACCAAAACTGTCCAGGATTAACGGTTGGTCCGCCATGCCTCCCATTCCCGCTGCGAAAGCAGGGGCTGGAGCCGCGGCAGCTACCGCATCCATCATCATCGGCGCCTCCATGGCCATATCCATCATGGGTTCGGCCATCCGTTCCACGATCATTCCATCGGCTCCGTCTTGGGCCCGCAAAAAGCGTTCTTGACCTAGCGCACCGCGGGCGAAACCGCGGTGGAACCGTGGGGCTTCGGCGAAATACCATTGAAATTGTTCTTTGGTACCTTTGTCGAGGTTCTTTTTTTCTTCTTGCAATTGGAATTGGGCTTGGGTGAAGGTGATATCGTCCTCACTTAGGGCTTGCCCATCCCGGCCCAGGCAGAAGAGAATCACCCCTTGATTGGGCTCGGCGTAAATCTGGTAGGGTTGGCCCCAGGGATCGAGCAAGGGGAGGGTGCTCAGATCGATGTCAAATCCAAGGACCACCTCTTCCACCGAACGGGGTTGGGTACTGACATAAAAACCGGACTGATTCATCAGCACGGATACCACCTGCTGAATTTCCTGGGATACTCGCTGGTTCTTTTCCTGAACGGTATCGATGTTCAGGCTGAATTCGGTCCAGGAATCCAACTTGGCCAGCAGGGCGCGGGAAAGATTGGCGTTGTCCTGGAGTGGTTCACCGGAGAGGCGGACAATGTGGTCCATCTGGAAACCATGGATTTCCACCTCGGGGTCGAGCAGTTCTTTTTCGATCGCGAAAAAGATTTTGGCTAGGCCCGGTTCTTTTTCGGTAAGACTGTAGACACTCTCATCCACGATGTGCATTCCAAGGGCAGCCTGAACCGGCGCTCCGTTGGGATCATGCACCGCGATTTTCAGCATGGCGGGCTGCCCAGGCAAATACTCGACCTGATCGGCTGTAATATCGATCTGCAAATCGTCGGCGCGTACCACGACGACTTGCCGGGTGTCCCGGATCATGTTGCCATCGGCGCGGATGATGTAAGCATGTAGGGCCAGGGTTCCTGCCAGCATGTTGTCCAACGGAATGGCGAGTGTATGGCTTTCATGTAACCGCACGGTCCGGGTCAAGACGGTTTGATTGGCTTTGATGATATCCACAAACACGGTCCCATCGGCATGACCAGGGGCGAACACATCCACTCGCATGGATTCTCCCACTCGGTACACACCCTTGTCGGGGCGCAGCAGGATGGTTTCCAGCGTATCGGCCCGGGGGAGGCTGTGGTCGATCTGGATGGTTTTGTCCCCATCCAGCGCGGTGAGGCGTAAATCCGGAGTTTGAATACTTTCCGCCTCTGTCGTGGCAAAAAGGGATACTGTCGCGATGCCGTTTTCGTCACAGGTGATTTCGTACTCTTTCTCCAACGGCATGCGGGCTACATTTTGTACCTGGGACATGGCGGGAGGTGTCTCGAAAAAGCGGGATTGCACGCGCAACCGAGGCGTGGCGACGCTGCCATCCGGCCGAGACGCGACCAGAAAAATCTGGTTGGTTGCCCCCATCACCAATTTCCCACTTTCGGGGATGATATCGATCTGGAGGGGATCGCTGGCCACGTGGAACGTCTCGTACTTCTGTTCTTCATGGTCGGCGGTATCACGGACCTTCACCTCCATCTGGATGAGGGTGTTTCCCTTGAAGGTCGGCTGGCCCACCAGGCGTTCCGGGATTGAATACGTGTAGTGATAAATCCCTTCCGCGTTGGTGGTTCCCTCCACCTTGGCGAACTCGTTGAATCCCACATCAAAGCAATGGGCGACTACTGTTACCTTGGCGCCATCCAACGCCTTCCCGAAGAAATAGCGGGCCTCCACCGTCCCTTTCACTTCGTCGCCGGGAGCATAATACTTTTCGTCATTCTTCACAGTCACTTTGAACTTGGGCAGAACATACTCAAAGACCTGCACCGTCCGTTCGCTGAACTCGTCTCCCAGCAGGGCCTTGATGATGTAGTCACCCTGGTTGACCTCATCCGCCAACTGAAAATCAGCGGACACGATCCCAAATTCAGAGGTCGGCTGGGTTTCCTTAAACACCTTGTTTCCCTTCCCGTCGTAGACCTCCAAGGTGATCTCTTTTTCCGCCAAGGGTTCACCAGTGCTTTTATGCGCGGCCAGCGCCCGCAGATGCATCACCTGGTTGGGTTGATACACCGGTTTGTCGGTGACCAGGAAA
>JAVFAP010000084.1:0-10052 GCA_034002445.1 bacterium
AATATCCCAATCGTGTCGATGCGGGAAAACGGTCTACCGCCTTAGTCAACAATATCGACGTCACCACCACCATTTTGCATACATCGAATGTGGCACCGTCCAAATCCATGGAAGGGTTAAATCTTCAATCCGATTCTAAAGGGCGTGACATCATCTTCTCGGGCCGCACCGAGATGATGGCTCGTACAAAAACTCACAAATTATTGCTCCCCAATCGCCCAAATTTGCAATCTCTTTATTTTGATCTAGCAAAGGATCCCCACGAGAAGACAAACCTCTACACTGAAGAAAAGTACAAAGATGATATCAACCAACTCAAGGACGCGTTAGCCGCATGGCAACCGGATTCCTACAAAAAGCGGAATGCTTATCTTGATCCTGATGCGCCCCAAATCCAACAACCCAATGTGCCTCCTCGTACCCCCAGTTATCAAGAAGAAATTATTCAATATTTCGATAAAAAAATGGCGGCCTCGTAGCCACCACCAAAAATTGATGGGGCGGTACCTTACAACGCGTTTTGCAGTTCTTTACGGTACGAACAAACTCCAATAGCCGAATACATGATTTCGGTGAAAATCCTGAATGACACACGATCGCTCACGAAGAGAGCCATTCGCGTATTCGTCCAAACTGATCTTGAAACAAAGATCTTTTCATAGATAAGAGCCGTGTACGATGCCATATTCTGCGTTTAGACTTTATCAAAGGAACGAATTCATGCGTATTTTATCCTTCTTTCTCCTGCCTTTTTGTCTGATTTGTGTTGGTGGAACCGAAGAGACAACCCCTTCCCTTCTCTCCCTCCAGACCTATGTCACCGCCGGACAAGTGGAATCCCTCTTTTCGCCAGAGGAAACCCGTCAAGCCACCGTGCGGACGCTGCGCGAGCAAGGGATTCGCAAGGTCTATCTGGAGACCATCCGCAGCGGGCAAAAACCGCCAGAAGAGGTTCTGGTGGCCGCTCGCGACGCGTTGCGGCAAGCTGGGATTGCCGTCGCGGCAGGGGTGGCAACCATCCGGGGGACTGATTTCGGTGTGGCCTCGGATCAGCCCGGCATTTGGCTGAATTACTCCGATCCCAAAACCCAAACCGATCTCCAGGCCCATATCGCCTGGACCGCCTCGCTGTTTGACGAAATCATCGTGGATGATTTTTTAGCCACCGATGATGAAAGCAAACTATCGCAGCAGGCCCGGGGGGAGCGCTCCTGGTCCACATTTCGGTTGGATTTAATGACCCACATTTCCCGGCATTTCATCATCGACACCGCCCGCGAAGTGAACCCCGGTGTGCATCTGATTCTGAAATTTCCACAGTGGTACGACCGGTTTCATCGATTTGGGTACAATGTGGAAATAGCCAAAACCCTGTACGACCGCATTTGGGTCGGGACCGAAACCCGCAATCCCGCGACGCAGCGCTTTGGCTTCGTGCAAGCAACTCAGGGTTATATCAACTACAGCTGGCTCCGTTCCATCAACCAAGAGCAGGCGGGCGGCGGCTGGTTCGATTATGGCGACTGCACACCCGAGGCTTACTTGATGCAAGCCTATCAAACCATCCTGGCGGGAGCAGATGAGATCGTTCTTTTTGAGGCCGGCAGCCTAGTTAGCAATCACCCTTGCATGGTTCCCTTCTGGAAGCGGATCGACGCCCTCCCCGCGCTCTGTGAGATTGTGCATCAAAAAACCGCCACCGGGCTCCTTGCCTTCAAGCCGCCCCACAGCGAGGCCAGCGGCCCCAATGGCGCGGCCAACCTGTATGTCTTTGATTATCTGGCCACCCTGGGCCTCAGCCCCATCCCCGCCGCACAGTTACCCGGCGAATTTGAAGCCCTGTTTCTGGCCCGGCAGGCCGCGGAGTATCCAGATATCGCGAATGTATGCCTGGAATGGCTGAAATCAGACAAAACCCTGGTCATCACCCCTGACTTTCTAGCGACCGTCAACGATCCCCAACTTTTCGCGGCGGCGGGCTACACCGAACCGTTTTCATCCCTGCCACTCCAGCCCATCCCCATCCAATCATTCCGCGTCGGCTCCGCCAGCATCGAGCCCACCACGACATCGACAACCGTCCGGCCCATCCCCATTCCCCGAAATGCCGAGATATTGATCGAGGCGCTGGCCGAAGAAACCGCCATCCCCATCCTCTCCAGGATGGGAGGAGAAGATGGCGGCACCCTCCTCGTGCTCAATCTCGCCACCTTCACCCACGAAGATTTCGCCCCGGATAAAGAGCAGTTTCTGCCCCCTTACCCGCTTTCCATCACCGACTGGCCGGACGAGATCAGCAACGCCATTCGTGCGGAAATCCCCTCCCCATGGGGGCTGGACATCGAGTGCCCCAACCAGGTCGGGATTTATTACTACGATCGCGATACACTGATATTCACGAATTTCAACGGAACGCCGGTCCAATGCCATATCGCCTCGGCTCCCAGGGCATCCCTCGAGCTGCAACCGCGGTTTCCGCACGTCCCCGAAACTCGAATCGAGCAGCGAGAGGCGGGGATTCTGGTCCATATTGCCCCGTGGGAAATCGCGGTTTTACGCCCGCAACCATGACCTTGCCCCCAACGCCTCCTGCTCCAGGCCTTGCAGGGAGAGGGGATTTGGCAGGCATTGGATTCGATCCCGAATTTTCGTACAATGGGATCGAAACGAAGATTGTTTTTATGAAAAGGAGAATGGCTTTCATGCCCTGGAAATCGCGCTTATTTCATCTTTCGCTTTGCCTGTTCTGTTGTTTGTGGTTATGCACGCCCCTCCCCCTGCATGCGGAGGAGCAGTCGGTGCAATTGAAACTGCTATCGGTCCAGAAAATTTGGGACCAAGGCAATCACAATGCCTTTACCGATCTGGTATGGTACAAAGACCGCTTTTTCTGTGTGTTTCGGGAAGGGGCCGGCCATGTTTCGCCCGAAGGGACCATCCGCGTTCTTTCATCCAGGGATGGAAAGCAGTGGGGCTCGACCGCCCTGCTTTCGCTGGCGGGGTATGATCTTCGCGATCCCAAAATTTCCGTCGATCCCATACAGGACCGGCTGATGATTCTGGGTGGAGCCGCCAAGCGGGAAGGGACGCAAACCGCAACCGAACACCGCTCGTTCCTCACCTTCTCTGCCGATGGCAGCACCTGGGAATCCCTGACCTGGATCGCGGCCCAGAATCAGTGGCTTTGGCGGCTGACCTGGCACGATAGCAAAGCCTGGGGTGTTGCCTATGATTGCGGCCTGCAAGACCGCAACGCCAAATCCTATGGCACCCGGCTGTATTGCAGCGGCGATGGCCGAGAGTATATCGAATGGGTCGCCCCGCTGTTTGAAGAGCATGGCCCCACCGAAGCCACCCTTCGTTTCGCCGCGGATGGAACCGCCTACTGCTTGCAGCGGCGGGACGGGAAGGAGAACAACACGGCGCTGCTGGGGACCAGTCAGCCCCCCTACCAAGAATGGCAATGGAAGGATTTAGGCATCTACTACGGAGGCCCAGAGTTCATGGCCATCCCCGGTTCCCGCTGGCTGGCGGTGGGCCGTGTCTTCACCCCGGAAGGCGCGCGAACCCAGGTCTGCGCCCTGGATGTAGAGCAAGGGCAACTTCACCCCCTCCTCACCCTGCCCAGCGGCGGAGATACCAGTTATCCCGGGATGGTGTGGCGGGATGGGAAGGTGTGGATCAGTTACTACGCCAGTCATGAAGGCAAAACGAGTATTTATATCGCGGAAATTGAGGTCGTGGAATAAACATACCCTCGATGGCCCGAGCCAATATCAAGCGAGGGGCGCGAATATCGCGCCCCTCTTTCTGTTTAATTCGATTTTTTTTGTAATCTTACAGGTCAACAAAATCACCACGCTGAGGGACGATCACCTCGGCGATGCCTTTTTGCCGCAGACGGGAAGCCATCGCTTCGCTTTGATCGGGCTCGCCATGGACCAGAAATAATTTCTTGAGTGTATCCTTGGAAGAAAGGGCGTGGGTATCGAGATCGTCCTTATCGGCATGACCGCTATAGGCGTTGATAATCCGCACCTCGGCTTCCAGCGGATGCTCCATGCCGAAAATCCGCACGGTCGGCTGGCGTTCCACAATTTTGCGGCCCAGGGTGTTTTGCGCCTGGAAACCAACAATCAAAATCATGTTGTTCGCATCGGCAATATTATTACGCAAGTGGTGGAGAATGCGGCCCCCTTCACACATCCCCGACCCGGCCATGATAATCATCGGCCCCTTTTGGTCATTCAACGCTTGCGAGGCCTCCTTGCTGCGCGTCACTTCCATCTCGGGAAAATCAAAAGGGTCCTCACGGACATCGAACAGAGCCTGCATTTCTTCATCATAGCATTCAGGATGCAGGCGGAAAATTTCAGTAATTTTGATCGCCAGGGGGCTATCCACAAAAATGGGGATGGATGGAATCCGCTTCGCTTTCAAGAGTTTGTGGATGCAATACAGAATTTCCTGGGTCCGCTCCAGCGCGAAGGCCGGGATAAGGATTTTGCCTTTGCGCTTATAAATGTCGTTGATTGCGGCCGCCAGGGCATCGTCCGCTGTTTCGATGGGATCATGCTTACGATCGCCATATGTGCTTTCCAGAATCATGTAATCGGCGTCATACACATGGGACGGGTCTTTGAGGATGGGGATGCGCTTGCGGCCCACATCCCCGCTGAAGACCAGACGGACTGGTTCCCGCCCCTCTTCCTCGAGATCCAAGACCACTTCGGCGGAGCCCATCACATGGCCCGCATCCAACAAGGTCAGTTGCACGCCATCGAGCAGGCGGAAAGGACGATCGTAGTTGATTGCGATCACCTGGCGCATGCATTTTTCCACATCATCAAAGGTGTAGATGGGCGAAATATAATCTTCTTCACGCTGGGCGATCTTCTTGTTGAAAAACTCCGCGTCCTTCTCCTGAATGTGGGCGCTGTCCAAAAGCATGACATGGCACAGATCGCGGGTACTCAAGGTGGTTACGATATCGCCGTTGTAGTCACGGCAGAGGAGGGGGAGATTGCCGCTATGATCGATATGCGCGTGCGAGAGAACCACGGCATCGATCCCATCCCCCGCGAACGGGAGGGTACGGTTCAAGCGGTTGGCTTCTTCCCGCCGGCCTTGAAACATGCCGCAATCCAACAGGATCCGTTTGCCGTTCACTTCGATCAGATGCATCGAGCCGGTGACGCCACCGGCGGCTCCCATGAAATAGATACGCATACTGTTTCTCCATTCTGCTTTAGGCTCTTGCCAAACTATGGCATACAATGGGGGAAGGTGGGGGGGATGTCAAGATGAGGGAAGAACTCCACCCCTCGTGAATCATAAACCAGAACTCTTCCAGGCGGTAAAAAACATCCGGATGGAAACGATCAAAAGAAGGATCGAAAAGCCAAATTGCAGGGCCCGGTTGGACACAGAATGAGCGATGCTCGCCCCGATATTCGCACCCACAATGCAGGCCACACTCATGATCGCGACGATTTTTAAATTCATCGGAATTTCAGGATGCCAGTAGTAGCGCAAGGCGCCCATGATCGACATCGGCACCATCACCGCCAAGGCGATTCCTTGCGCTTCTTTTTGGGACATCAAGGCAAAGAGAGTCAGCATGGGGACAACGACGATCCCGCTGCCGATCCCAAACGTCGCGCTCAAGACCCCCGCGCCCAAACCCAATCCCAGATAAAACAGAATATCATTTCCTGTCAATACCGTCGGCATACTAGGCCCTCTTTCCAGTCGAATCTTTATAATACTATAGATACTTGGGTATCACGATTTGTCAAGCAAGGCTGGATTCCACTGCCCTCGGCAGGCAGTGCGGCTTGGACACAACAAGTTACAGCTCCCCATCGATCTGAATCACCGCCATATTGTGGCCAATCCCATCCCCGTCCCGACGATACGAGAAAAAGATGGGGTTGCAACATGTGCACGCGGATGAGACATCGATCTGGGCCTCCGGCACACCGGCGTCTTGCAATTGATATTGATTGATGGCTTTCAGATCGATTTTCTGGTGTGACACATCGAATGCCGAGGGCAGGTGCCCCCAGTCCTGTTGGAACGGTCCCCATACATCGTCCTTGACCTGGAAGCAGCAGCGAGAAATCCCCGGCCCAATCCACACCAGCAACTCGGACGGAGGGACGGCAAATTCCGTTTCAAACCGTCGCACCATTTTTCCACTGATATTCCCATGTGTACCCCGCCACCCCGCGTGAGCCAAGCCGATCGCCACGCCATCCCGGGACGCGAAAAACACCGGCAAGCAATCCGCGATCAGGATCGTCAGGGGGACATGGCGTTCGCAAGTGATCAATCCATCGCCATTGCCAATCTGCCCCTCGCCCGTGAGCGCGCCACAGCCCCGACTGGTCCGCTCCGCCCGCCAGATAACCGTCCCATGTTCTTGAAACAGGCAGGCTAAAAACTCGGATTGAATCCCCAGCAAGGCACACGCGTTCCGCCGTGCCTGCTGAACCTGCACCTCGGTGCCGTTCTTGAAACTGAGATTGTCTTCCACACGGGCACAATCGCCAGGATGAAAAAAACCATGCCGGATCGAGGGGACCGTGGAAAGAGAAGAGGAAGACAGAACCTGCATAAATCTTGATTTTCCTTGTTTTCATGAGATCATTCGCTTGCCAAGCGTAACTATAACGTTTTAAATACCGTTAAAGAAGGAAAACACCACTCTTTCCTATTGGAGCGATCCACGTTGTCTTCTACTTCATCCCAATTTTTACTGATCCGATGGACGAACCAGGGGGTTCTGCTTCTCTGTCTCGCGGCTTGTGGTCTTGTCGCAGTTTCCTGTGCACCAGCCCCCCAATCCTTGGCCACGCTGGATATCACCGCTTTGATAGAAGAAGAAAAATTGGACGAGGCCGAGACCACCGTCAATCAAGGCCTGGCGGAGTATCCCAATAACGCCAACTTGCTCTATAACCTGGCTGTGATTCAGCATCTGAAAAAGCAGGACGCCGAGGCAAAAGAAACCGCGCTGAAGGCTCTCTTTTACGCCCCTGAAGATGATCAAATCCGCCTCTTCCTGGCGGAACGGTCCCTGGAAGCCGACCTGGCGCAAGAAGCCATGTCTCGCATTCTGGAAGTCAGTCCCGAAGGGCGCCAAAGCGCACGAGGTCAAACCTTGCTGGGCGCCATTCAAACCCAGATGAACAATTGGCCCGAGGCGGAAAAGGCCTTTCGGGCCGCGCTTGAACTGGGCGCGCCAGAAGCCCTGGTCAAATCCTCCTTGGCGTATGTTCTGTTTCGCCAAAACCGGATGGAAGAAGGCAGTCAATTCCTGAAGGAAGCCGACGCCGAACGTCAGAAATCTGAAACCTCTCTGCGCCAGATCGCGGAATGTTATCTCGCCCTCGGGAATGCCCAAGAAGCCAAGCGGATCGTCTATAGTTTGAGCCCTGAAAAGCAAAACGACGCCCGGCTGTGGTCGGTGATCGGGCGGGCTGAACTGACACTGCTCGCCTTCGGGGAAGCGGAAAGCACCTTCACCCGCGCGCTGGCTTGCCCCAACTCCACCCCCTGGAACCTGGTGGAATACGCGAACATGCTCTTCGCCGCCCAGCGGGAAGACGAAGCCTTACAAAAAGCCTTGGAAGCCGAGGAAAAAATCACCGCGCGGGGAGAACGGATCACCAATCCCCATCTTTATAATCTGCTCGCGACCTTGTATGCCCGGCGCAATCAATTGCATTTGGCGCAGCAGTATCTGCAGCAATCGCTGGATGTGGATTTCAGCCAAACCAAAGTTCGCAGTTTGTTGGATAAACTCAACACCACAGCCACCCAGCCCGAACCGCTAGTCCCCGCCGAGGAGCCAATTCTTGAAGAAATACCTGGGGATGAATCAGACATGCCCCCCAGCGACGATGGCACCCCCCCCTTCGAGGATCCTCTTTTAGACCCCTCCCTGGGTTTGGAAACCCTCCCCGTCGAAGAACCCATTCTTGAGTCTACCGAGCCATGAGTTTGCCCATTCAAAAGATCCTCATCCCGCAAGAAGAAATTCAATCCCGGGTGTGGCAGCTGGCCCAGGAAATCAACCAGCACTACCAGGGCGAGTCCCTCGTGCTGCTTTCAGTGTTGAAGGGCTCGGTTGTCTTTCTGGTGGACTTGATGCGGGAACTGGATCTGGATGTGGAAATCGGGTTTATGGTCCTCTCCAGTTACCACGGCGGGACATCCCCCCAGGACAAGATTCAGCATTACACAATCCCCTGCCCCCCCTTGGCGGGACGCCACGTCTTGCTGGTGGAAGATATCCTGGATACAGGCGGCAGTTTGGCCTATGCCCTCACCTGGTGCGCACAACAGCAGCCTAAATCTCTGAAGACCTGCGTTCTATTGATCAAGGAGGGCATACCCCGACCGGACATTCAAACCGACTACCTCGGCTTTCGAATCCCCAACGAATTCGTGGTCGGCTATGGCCTGGACTATCAAGAACGCTACCGCCACCTCCCCTTTATCGGGGTACCCCAATTTTAGAATTATTCTAGATAACATATCATAAACCTATTATAAACAATTACTAATCCATACAACCCAAATCCACAACTCCAAAAAAATTTGGCAAAGTTCCTCTTTTTGCGTATAGTAAATAGAGATGGATATTTAAATTCCAATTTTCAGGAGGCGGCCATGTTTAACTTTCCTTACGGAACAGTTTTCGCGTTTTTGTTGTTTGGAATACTGGTGCTGGGGATTGTCCAGTGGGGATGATCCCCCGGTTCTGATGGTCTGGTCCGGCATTCGCCAATAAGTTCCCCCTCAATCCTTCCCCTATCCGGCTTTGTCCATTACCATTTTATGTTTGATTCCTCATTCTATCAGGGCACAAGTCAGGGGATATGACAGAGACCTTCACCGCTATTCAAGAACACAACCAGGACGACTATTCGCCGATGATCCAGCAGTACCTGGCGATGAAAGAGCAGTGTGGCGATGCCATTCTGTTCTTTCGCTGCGGCGATTTTTACGAAATGTTCATGGATGACGCGGTCAAAGCGGCGGAACTGCTGGATATCGCCTTGACCCGGAAATTCATCGGCAAGGGGCAAAAAGTTCCCTTGGCCGGGATCCCCTATCATGCCGCGCAAAATTATATTTACCGTCTCACCCGCATGGGTTACCGGGTCGCCATGTGCGAGCAAATGGAATTGCCCCAAAAGGGCAAAAAAATTGTTCACCGTGAACTGGTCCGCACCGTCTCCCCCGGCGTGATCATCGACGCCGATGTGATCGATGGCAAGGAAAATAACTTTCTCGCCGCGCTCTATGATGGCGGGATGCTGGGCTGGGGTCTGGCCAGCGTGGATGTGACGACAGGGGAATTCCGCGCCACCTGGGAAGAAGGCGGCGACGGGTGGAAATCCATCCTAGCCGAGTTGGGCACTCTCAATCCCAGCGAAATCCTGACCGACACCACCACCGCCGCCAATCCAGAACTGGTGAAACAACTGCGCGGCCACGCTGATTGCATGATTTCCGGCGTGCCTCAAGAAACCTTCAGTCCTAACAATTTTGAGACCTTCACGGTAGCGGAACTTTGTGATCCGTCTCTAAAAGTGGCGACACCCGACCGCGAACTTTGCCTCGCTGCGGCGGGAGCCATCCTCTCCTATCTCAAAGAAAACCAGAATGAAACGCTGGGGTATATCCGCTCCCTGGACCTTTACCGCCGCAGTGGATTCCTGATCATCGATAAAAATACCGAGCGCAACCTGGAACTTTTAAGCAGCACCGGCGAGGGGGGGAAGAAATTTTCCCTGCTGGGTGTCCTGGACCTGACCGTCACCGCGATGGGAGGACGCTTGCTCAAACAATGGATCCTGCGACCACTGGTCAATCCCTCTCTGATCCAAGCCCGGCAAGCGATGGTCAAGCAGTTGGTCGATAATCCCAACCTGCGGGATGAGTTACGGACCACCCTCCGGGCGGTCCATGATATCGAACGCCTGCTGGGCCGGGTGACTTTTGGGAACGCCAACGCCCGTGATCTGGCCTCCCTGCGC
>JAVFAP010000085.1:0-10046 GCA_034002445.1 bacterium
GTAATATTGGATAGCGCATTGATGGCATCATCGATATATGTGATATTCTGTTGGGCCTGGGGATCCGTGCGTTGGAGCTGGATCAAGGCCTGTCCAATGCGGTAATAGATCATGCCTTTGCGGGGATAATTGGTATTCGAGGCAAGAAAGGCTTGATAATTGTTCACCGCTTCTTGGTAATTGGGTACCGACGATGAAAGACTCCCCAATTCGTAATAGAGGTTGCCGATTTCCCGCTGCGCGTCCGGATCGCTGGGGATGGTTCGGTTTTCGGCGTTCAAGGGGTAACTTTTTATCAGATTCTTGTACGCATCCAGGGCTTGATTCAATTTGGCAACCCGATCTTCACCACTGTAGGACGAGGCTTCGCGGTAGTATGAATCCGCCAGCCGTTTCATGGCTTCGAAGCCTGGTCCCTGCTCGATTGGACGGTTGGTGCGCAGGGCACGCTCGACGGCTTTTTCATTGGGAGGCGGATATTCTCCAGCGATACGGCTGTACCATTCTCTCGCTTGGTCGTATGAATAGCGATTGAGATACGCTTGCGCTAGTTTCATGCTCACCCGGGCATTGGTATCGTCGAAGGAATTGGAGAGATACTCTCTGTAAATCCGGATGGCGTCGCCATAGTTGGCTAATAGCACGTGGATATCCCCCAGCGTTTCCATGGCCTGGGGAATGTGGGGTTGGGCAACCCGGTTATCCCGGTACTTCGCCAACGCCTCAGTAAGGTATTGCTGCGCTTCCTTGTACGAGCCCGCTTTGAAGGCGCAATGGCCCCGGTTGAACATAATCTGGATCAGGTACTCTTCGTTCTGCGAGTCCTTGTACTTGGAGCGGTCGCGGGAATCGATTGCATTGCGGTATTGTATCACGGCGGTGGAAAATAGATTTTTTGCTTTCTCGCGGAGAGTGACTTGGTCCTGGGAAGTGGTATTGGCGAGATCCTCCTGGGTTTTGAGTTGAGTCAGCAGTTCATCCCCATATTTCTCGCAGGCCTGTCCATACCAGAAATAAGTCAGGTAGGTGTAGTCACTTTCGGGGTACCGCTTGACGGCTTCCTCAAAGCGGCGAATGGCTTCGTCGTATTTTTGATCGACAAAGAAATAGGCGTTGATCAAGCGAATCTCGGCCAAGTGGCTGATATTTCCCTTTTCCCCATAAAAAGGATCGAGATCCAGCGCGTTGCGGTAGAATTCTTTCACCTGGGTGTAATTCCCATCTCCGGTGTCGCTGGCGATCTTCCATGCCGCATGGCCCATTAAATAGTTGATCTTGGCTTGGATTGGCAGATTGGGGGCGAGGGTGGCGTTTAATAACGTCTCCCCAGCCGCGATGGTGGCGGGATAATCGCGCAGGATGAAATGAGTTTCGGCGTTGTTGTAAAGGATGTCCTGGTGTTGTTCATCCCCCAAGACCGCTGGATGCGCTACGATGTCCTGATATAGGGTTTGTGCCTTGGCGATGGTCTCACGGGTGGACGCTTCCGCTTTCTTGGCGGCGTCCGTCAGGGTTTGTTTGTACTCCACCCCATCCGGATAAGGCTCGGCGGCTTCTTCGCTTTCGGTCCAGGTATTGGCAAATTCCCGGCCCCGCAACAAGTAGAGGTCCGCCAGGGCTTGCAGGATATTTGCCTTCTCTTTCAGGAAGCGGTTGTAGGGTTCGGGCAGAGTTGTGGTTTCGTCGAGTTCTTCGGCGCGGGCCTTGGTATGTTCCACGGCCTTCTCATAGTAGCCAATCGCTTCGATCAGGCTGGTTAGCGCTTCGAATGGATCATTGTTTTCCATACTGCGGGCATGGCGGCGCTTTTCCAGATCCCCCATCTTGGCGTAGGTGCGCATCAATTCCTCATGATCATCGGCAGGTGTGCGGGAAGGGGAAAGGATCTTTTTGTACGTCTCCAGGGCTTTTTCCAAAAGCAATGGTTCTTGTTCTTTATTGACAGAGGCCCATTCCTGGTAGGCGTCGCCTTGGTTTTTCAACGCCAGAACGGTTTCTGCGTTGCTGGGGTGGGTGTTGATGAATTCATCCAACTTTTGGATTGCAATGTCATACTGCCGCAGTTTGCGATAGGATTCGGAGATTCGAAACATCGCCTCCCGCTGTTCCGTCAAGTCTGGATAGGCGGCGGCCCGTTCGTCTTCGCCGCTGCTCTGCAGCGCTTTCTTCTCCAGGAAGGTCATGTATTGCTTGTAGAATTGGCCCACTTTTTGATAGAGTTCTTCTGCCTGGCGGGGATCGGCGCCATTCGCTTCACTTCCCTTGGCGAATTGATAATAGGCGTTACATAAACTTTTATAGGCTTCAGGCACATTGGGATTACTGGGGTATTCTGTGATAAATTCCGTAAAATCCCCAACCGCGTTTTGCCATTCGGTTTTCTGGGTTTTCCAAGCAATTTCTGGTTTTTGCGCGTTGGTATAATGAGCATAGGCTTTTCGCAATAACTTGGCTTGCGCTTCCGGGCTTTTATTGAGCCACCATGAGATGGTCACACCGAGGACAATCAACATCACGGTGATGGAGAAGCCCATGATGGTCCAGGTTTCGGTTGGAGAAAGGTGGATGGAAGAAAACAGTTTTTCCAGAAAGTTTGGGATGGCCGCGCCATTGTTCGATGCCTTGGCAGAGGTCAGCCCCGCCTCAGGGACCGTGCCTAACTCCATTTGGAGATCTTCCGCGGCTTTTTCCAATTCCTCCAAGGTGTCTTCTTCGATTTCATCTGGCAACGCCTGTTCGAATTGAGAAAGATCGTCCAATTCTTCGATTTCTTCTACCAGCGAGTCATCAAAGGAATCTCCGGTACCAAAATCTTCCAAGGGAATATCGTCCAGGATCGATTCATCCACCCGGAAATCCTCTTCCTCTTCCAAGAGTTCTTCTGGGTCTTGGGGGAGAGGGGCCGGTTCGTGGTCCGGATCGGGAGAGCGTTCCGCGGCCGCGTACTCTTGTACCGGCTCGGGCTGGACGGGTTGGGGGAGCGGCGGATTTTCATCCTGAAGGGGAGGGAAGAGGGAGTTCATCTCTTCTTCCGAGATCGCCTGGTCTTTCAACTGCTGCGCGAGTGTCTGTTTGGGGCGAAAAAGCCGTTGGAAAAAAGAGGGATTTTCCTTGAAGGAGGGATCCCGGGCGATATCCCGGGGAATGGTGGATTCGTTATACCCCGATTCGCTGGCCCCCAAGGCTTCGGTGAGGATTTCATCCGTAACGATGGGCTTATCGCCGAGTTGCCGCAACCCTTTCCCCTTGCGCAGTTTATCCGCGGCAAACCCCTGCTTGACCATCTGATCGATGATGGTTTGCTCCAAACCGGGATCGATCTTGTCCGTCGGCGACATGGGTTCCAAGCCAAGGCTTTGCATGGTTTGCATCACCGGCTCGGCTCGTGTCCCGAGTTGCAGGGCGAGATCGAGAACGGATTTGGGTTTTTCCACAAGTGGCGTTTTGGCCATGGCTTCTTATCCTGCACCAGGAGGGACCGATAGGGAAACCGGCGCGGAGCCCCCGCGCCGGAAAGGGAAACATCAGCCGAAAATTTCGGATACCAAGCCGTCAGTCACCGGTCCCTGTCCTGGTGTCTTGGGGATCGTTCATTTTATATTCATTCAATTTATTTCGCAGGGTACGGATGCTGATACCCAATATTTCGGCGGCCCGGGTGCGGTTGTTGCTGGTGAAATCCAGGGTTTTGAAGATCAACTGTTTCTCCATCTCGGCCACGGTCATGCCGACCGTCATATTGGTTTGGCATCCCGGTCCGGGATCCATACAGGCCCGAGCGATATCGCTGGGCAGATGGTCGAGCCGGATGGTCTCCTCTTTACACAAGACAATGGCCCGTTCGATACAGTTTTCCAATTGCCGCACATTGCCTGGCCAATGATAGCGCAAGAGCACCTGTTCGACCTCTTTGTCGATGGTGCTTACTTTTTTGTTCATCTCTTGGTTATAGCGGTCCATGAAGAAGCGCACCAGCAGAGGGATATCCCCTTTCCGTTCCCGCAGGGGCGGGAAGGCGATGGTTACGACGTTGAGGCGGTAGTATAAATCCTCGCGGAAGGTCCCTCGTTTCACTTCGTCTTGCAGATTGCGGTTGGTTGTGGCCATGACCCGCACATCGACTTTGACCGGTTCGCGCCCACCGACTTTATCGATTTCTTTTTCCTGCAGTACCCGCAACAATTTTGCTTGCAGCTTGGGGCTCATTTCGCTGACTTCATCCAGCAGGATCGAGCCCCCATCCGCCAGGATGAATTTCCCCTCATTGGCGCGGATGGCCCCGGTAAACGAGCCTTTTTCATGCCCGAAGAGTTCGCTCTCCAGCAGTTCTTCCGAAATTGCGGCGCAATTGACTTTAACGAAGCGCTCGTTCTTGCGGGGGCTGAGATTGTGAATGGCCCCAGCGATCAGTTCCTTCCCCGTGCCGCTTTCGCCATGAATCAAAACCGTGCTGCGGGAGGTGGCGACCGTCTTGATCAATTCAAAGATTTCCTGCATCTTCAGATCCTGGCCCACGATCTGGTCGATGCCGTACTTGAGGCCGACCTCCTCGCGTAGGACAGAATTTTGCTTTTTGATGGCGGCGATGCCCAAGTTCTTTTCGATAACGATCTTGAGTTCTTCCACATCGAAAGGCTTTTTGAGGTAATCGGCCGCGCCCAGTTTCATCGCCGCGACCGCGCTTTCGACCGTGGAGTGGGCGGTGAGCATGATCACCTCGATCGCGTCGCTGATCTGTTTCAGTTCTGCCAGGGTTTCAATGCCATCCTTGCCGGGCATCTTGATATCGCACAACACCAGATCCGGTGGATCTTCCTTGGCCATCTCGATGGCTTTAAACCCGCTTCCGGCTACGCGCACATCATAGCCCTCGGCTTTGAGAACCCGGTTCAAAAGATTCTGGATGCCCATTTCATCGTCCACAATGATAATTTTTTTCAGAGCCATGCTTATTCGTCCTCGCTGCGCGCCAGGGGGAGAAATACCCAAAAACGGGTGCCTTCACCGGGGGTGCTGTCTACCCGCAAAAAGCCGCCATGTTCATCGATGATCCGGTGGGATAGGGAGAGTCCTAGTCCTGTCCCTGTGTCCTTGGTGGTGAAGAAGGGGTCAAATACCCGCTCGATCTGGTGCGGGGACATACCCGGCCCGGTATCGATCACTTCCGCCACCGCGTAGGTCCGCGGCGGCTCGTCTTCCGCCAGGCGCTCGGTCCGGTTCGAAAACCGCACCAGCAAGCGACCTCCCCCGTCCATCGCTTCGATGGCGTTCATGAACAGATTGATAAAAACCTGCTTGATCCGGTCTCCATCCACCTGGATCGCGGTGGGGACGGTCTCCCCTTCCGTGGTGAATGAAACGTCGGCGGCTGTAAACTTTTCTGTCAGAAATTGCGCCACGTTCTTGGCCAGATGCGATAACTCTTCCACCTGCAATTCCGGAGAAATCGGCTTGGCCATATTGAGTAGATTGTCGGTCAGGCGGGTGAGGCGGTCGATTTCCCGGATCAGGTTTTCGGAAAATTCGTGGATAAACTCATCATCATGCTTGAACTGGGGGAGAATTTGCAGATACCCCCGCACTGTGGTCAGAGGGTTGCGCATCTCATGGGCCACCCCGGCCGCCAGTTCTCCCAGCGCGGTCAGACGGTCGGACCGCCGCGCCTTTTCTTCGAGCAGCCGCTCGACACTGAGATCGGTAAAGAGACAGGTGGTGCCGATGGCCTCGCCATTTCGATCCAGCAGGGGCGAGAATCGGCTGCGGAGATAGACGGGCTCTCCCTCCTGGTTGCGGAAGGCGATTTCGTAATGGTTGCCACGGCTTTCGGCTTGGAGATATTCGGCAAAACAAGTGGCTGCGGCGGGGATGATTTCACGGAAGGGTTTGCCCAGGGCTTCTTTTTCTGGGATGGAAAAGATGGTTTCTGCCGCCCGGTTGAACGTCAGAATGTTTTCGGCCTTGTCCAGGGTGAGCAATCCTTCGGCGATCGAATTATATATATTGTAGGGATCGATTTCATGAAAGCGTTGTTCCAGGCGTTCGAAGGCCAAACGCAATTTCTCTGTATTCTCGTTGTATAATGAATACAGTTCTTTCATGGCGTCGGAATCCAGAAGCGGACCCGAAGCGAGAACGTCCGCAATGGCTTTGGCCGATGGTTTCTCCACGCTGTCCATCCCTCACCCCAAAGGGGAGTTTGTGTTACTCACTCTGACAATTGATATAACAAATGTACGGGATTACTTTTTTTTATCCAAATAACGCGGCGGGCCTTGGTGAAATTTGAAATACGCTTTGTTGGCGGAACGGCCCTGGTACATGAGTTTTAATTGCCGGCTGATCTCTTTTTCGCATTGCTGAATCCGCGCGGCGATCTGATCTTCCATCGTTTTCAACTGTCCCAAAAGAGAAAGCAGCGTGTGTTTGAGTTCCGCGATGGGTTTCCGCTGGTCTTCCGCAAAAGCCGTGTATTGCTGTTCCCACCGCTCCCGGATTGCCCGATGCCCTGGATCGAGGGCGTGGATGGCGTGCATGGTTTGGATTTTTTGGTCCATCAACGCTGCAATCGCCTCGGTATCCGGCTCTCCCTCTTTCAGTAGGAGCATCTGCTTTTCAGAGAGGAGAAGCAGTGAACGGTATGCCTCCAACTCCTGGCGGAGGATGCTTTCCATTTGGGTCAGGAGCGAGATTTCTTCCATGGACTGGCACGCCTCTCCCAGAGAGCCTTCGAAACATGATGAAAAGAAAATTGGATACTGTTCTGGGAAGTATAAGTGAACTGGATTTGGGGGTCAAGGAAAAATTTGCCTATTTGCAGAGGTTTTTTATTTCCAGCCTGAAAGGGGAGCCTCTTTTCAGCAAGGGGCAGGTTGGTGAGATTTTTATCGAGGGGAGACTTTGTTGTTTGTAATATTGCATTGCAATTGCCACGCTCTATTCGTAAAAAAATCGAATTATTGTAAGAATAGTGTTTGACTTCGGATTCCGGACTATGCTACGATAAGCCATCTCTGCCGTTAAAAAGAAAAAGTCTTATCCCATAATGATTCTTATAAGAATGGATACAGATCATGCGCGGTCTATCTTGCTTCACCTTCATCAGTTTATTCTTGGTCGCTTCGGTAGTGGCTGACAGTCCCTTTGATTTTCGGCAATGGACGATGGAAGGGCCTTCCGCGAATGGCAATTGGATCATCAATGACAAGGATGGAGATGGCGTCTTTGAACAGGTGACCCAAACCACCAACGGAAATATCACATTTTTTGTCTCCCCCAACCAGATTGGGCCAGGCAATGAATTCAAGGGCAGTTTCAGTGCCAGTTCGGGGGATGACGATTACATTGGCTTTGTTTTTGGGTTCCAGGATGCCAGTAATTACTATGTGATGCAATGGAAACAAGGAAATCAAGCGGATTCTGGATGGGGTAATGCCGCGGCGGGAATCACGATTTTAAAAATCCGCGATTTAGACCCCGCCTTGGATTCCAGCAATGCGGCTCTTTGGAAAGCGGTTGACGATGCCCATGTGAAGGTCCTTTCCGCTTGGACTACCGCGACAGGGAATGGAGTGGGTTTTCAAGATGGAGTGACCTATAACTTTCACTTGGTCATCCAAGCCACCAGTGTGCAAGTGAGGATAACCCGGAGCGATGATGGCTCCCTGGTGTATGACAGCGGGCAAGTCCCGGTGGATGAGGCTGTAACCGGCCGCTTTGGGTTCTACAATCTTTCCGAAGAATATGTCGTTTACAAAGGATTCACCTTTGCCGAGTTACCGACTCCAACCCCAACCCCGACTCCCCGGGCATCGAGCACGGAGAGAAGAACCATCTCGCTCCCGAACCTGCCGACGGGGGCCAGGCCGCTGGAGATGCAACTGATCCCTGCGGGACAGTTCCAAATGGGAAGCCCGGACGGTGAGCCAGATGCGGAATCGGATGAGAAGCCCAGGCATGGCGTGACCTTAACGCAGGCTTTTTATTTTGGTAAGTATGAGATTACACAGGCACAGTGGACCGCGGTTATGGGATCTGCCCCAACCAATACACAGGATGGACAGGGGCCGAATCTCCCCGTCTATGATGTCGATCCTGCGGCGATCCAATCCTTTATAGATAAGCTGAACACCCTGGGCCTAGGGATCTTCCGCCTGCCCACCGAGGCAGAATGGGAATATGCCTGCCGTGCCGATACAACCACCCGTTTCTATTGGGGCGACGACCCGGATTATACGGTGGTGGATACCTATGCCTGGACTTCAGGGATTAACCAGGGTCCAGCGGAGGTGGGGAGAAAGAAACCCAACCCCTGGGGCCTTTTTGATATGAGTGGCAATGTCTGGGAGATGTGCCAGGATTGGTATGGTTCCTATTCTTCAGGGGCAGTCATCGATCCTCTTGGCCTTGGATCGGGAGATTATAAAGTTTTACGGGGCGGCAGTTGGTTGCACATGCCTTGGCAAGCCCGTTCCGCCCGACGGGCAGCCCCATGGGGGGGCTATCGGGATGTCGGGTTCCGTATCGCACTTTCCCCCTCGCAACAGGCAACCCCCACCCCTATCCCCGGAGGGCAGGTGGATGGAAATTTGATTTACTCAAACGATTTTGAGAGCGATGATCTCCAGGGCTGGTCTGCTTCTTGGTTCACAGTCAGCCCGAACGGCGCCCGGCGGTTTTTGGGAGAGTTTGACAATGGAGCTGTAACTTTAACTTTGCAGAATCTGCCTACGCATCGTTCTGTTACCGTATCTTTCGATTTACTGATTCTCAAATCGTGGGATGGGATGCAAGAGGGACATGGGCCAGACATCTGGAACTTAACCGCCGATGAGTCGCTGGTCCTGTTACATACCACCTTTGATAATATCACCACTGACCCGAATAAATCGCAGAATTATCCCGATGCCTATCCCGGTCCCAGTCATCCCGCCCGGACCGGCGCGGCGGAGCAGGATACACTTGGGTATACCTTCTGGGGGGACTCCACCTACCGACTCTCCTATACCTTCCCCCATGGCGCGAGTTCGTTACAACTGGCGTTTACTGGGATGAATTTACAGGGCATCTCGGATGAGAGTTGGGGTTTGGATGATGTCCGCGTTTGGGTGTCCAACCAGTATGTAGAACCTATCGAGCCAACCCCTACGCCAACCCCTACCCCGCAGCCCATCGTCTATAGTGCGGAAATTACGGCGGTCGATGTCCAGATGGCTCCAGCGGGCACTCCGGTGACCCTGCGTGGTACCGCTTTCTGGCTGGAAAACAACAGCGGGGCAGCGAATGTGCCCGTGGCGGTGCGGGTGCAGCGGCAAGGGATCACGCGTTTTTTGACCGCTGTCAGCGATGGAGCCGGCCAGTTCTCCGTGGTCTTTACACCCTTGGCCGGAGAAGCGGGGCGTTATTTCGTCAACGCCAACCATCCCCAACTCATCGAAGTGGATGATATTCCCCAAAAGGAATTTATTCTGGTGGGGATGCGGTCCGAACCCCGGGATGTGCAAGCCCATTTGATCCCCTATCAGCCGCAGGAACGCGCCTTCGCGGTGATCAATCTAGGAGATACGCCCTTGAGTGGATTGACGGCTCGTGTCGAGGGCGCGCCCGCGAATCTTCAGGCGACCGTACAAATCCCCGCTGAGCTTCCAGCCAATGGCCGGGTTGATGCGGTGCTGAACCTCATCGCGCTCGATAATTCCACGCCCGAAACGAACTTCACCGTGATTATGCAAAGTGAGGAAGAGGCCACGGTCACTGTGCCGGTTGCGGTCACGATCGCTCCGGGCACGCCCCGGTTGAGTGCCAATCCCGGCACACTCCAATCGGGAATGGTTCGGGGTCAGAAGACGCTGGTGGAATGCATCATTACCAACACCGGCGGCGCGGTGGCGAAGAATGTCCAGGTGATGCTGCCCCAAGCCTCCTGGCTGAGCCTTGTTTCATCGTCCCGCCTGGGCGATCTCGCGCCGGGGCAGAGTGGAACGATTGTCCTCTCGTTGCAACCCTCGCCGACCCAAAAACTAGGCTTGTCGAGCGGAACGATGATTGTG
>JAVFAP010000086.1:0-2421 GCA_034002445.1 bacterium
ACGCCAGATCGGTATGGCCAATAATCACTCCCAGCATATTATTGAAGTCATGGGCAACCCCACCGGCTAAACGGCCCACCGCCTCCATTTTTTGCGACTGTAAAAGCTGTTGTTGCAAGTGCGCCCGCTCTTGCTCGATCTTCATTTGCTCGATATGGATCCACACCGATTCACTCAGCAGGGTCAAGTGCAGACAATCGATCTCGGTATAGTCGCTCTCTTTGTTGGCCACACCCACGGTCGCCACTATGGTATCCTGATAGAACACAGGAATGGCTAAAAACCGGTCCACCTGTACATGGCCAGCGGGAAATCCTTTTTTTGCCGGATGATGTGCATGGAAGTTGTTCAGAATGATGGGTTTTCTTTGGCGAATCGGTTCGCCCCAGACGCCGGTATGATCCAGCGGATAGATGGTGCGGATCTCGGCCACGTTGCATTCCTTCATGGCGCCAGTGGACCAGGCATGCAACCGAAACTCTCTCTTTTCATGATCATAATGAAAAATATAGCCGATCTTGCTGCCGGTAAGAGTGATTATTTCATCCAGCATGGCATCCAAAAAGGCTTTGACTGTATCGGCCTTCAGTTGAAGCAGGCGAATAATGCTGCGTAATCGGGTAATGGTCTGAGAGAGTTCTTCCTCCATGATCTTCTGATAGGTCACATCCTGAATCACACCAAAGACAACTTGCTGTTCTTTGTCATATTCCGCCGTGGAGCGGAGAGTGATGATTTGGCGATCAGAGGGGCGTTCGATTCTGTACTCGATGGCGTAGGGCTTGCCTTCCTCAATCAATCCATGCAACGCCTTGTCCATGATGGGGCGATCTTCAGGAAGAATGAGTTTGCGGATGCGCTGGTAGGGGATGGAACCATCCGCCAAGCCACAGATGGCCTTGGCTCCTTCAGAAGCGAAAAGCAGGTTCCATTTGATATGATATGCCCAATTGCCCGAGCGCGAGACTTTTTCAGCGCGCAACAAGAGGTCGCGCTCATGAAGCAAGGCCTCGCAGGTATTGCGGTGCTCGGTAATATCATAGAACAGGGCGGCAATCAGATGGGGCTGAGGCGAAAAGAAACGGGCCTCAAACCACCGTTTCAGATCTTGGGAGAATTGCTGGACTTGGATAGATTCCCGCGTTTGGACGACATGGGCAAATTGATCCAGCCACGATTGTTCCAGGTGGGGGAAGAGTTCCCGCAAGGTATGGCCAATGGCTTGTTCCGCTGAATAACCCGTGATTTTTTCCCATACTTTATTCACTTCCAGATAGCGGTAATCCACAGGATGGCCTTGAGAATCAAACTCTATTTCCCAGAGAGAAAAGCCGGAGAGCATTTCTTCAAAAAATCGTTGGAAGTTCATTTCACTCCGCATGATCGAGTTCCCGGGAGAACTGGACGGCAGGCTTGGGGATGGATTGAACTCTCCCGGAAAATGGATCCATTTTAGGGAGGCAGGCTTGGTGGATTTCCAAATCGACTGAAAAATTGCGTTTTGGATATTCTGGTTGAAATAATCGGTCCCTGCGGGCAGGATTTGGTGAGGCACATCCAGATCGTCGGCAAGGGTTTGCAGTTTTTCTTGGGTATCCGGGTATTGCCCTGTGTCCAGCAGCACTAATTTGGTTGGACGCGAATGGAGCAAGGGGTTGCAGGGATCCGCAGGGAGAGCAGCCCGGTTTCCCTGCGTATCCAGCCAACCGGGCGTCAGAACCGCCGCGCCCTGACGCAGGGCCTCATCCACGATATTTCGGCTGGCAGCCAGGTAGGTGCAGAGGTGGAAAGGGTGGGCAATGCAGCGGGGATCATCGGCCGGGGGATCACCAAGCGCAGAGACACAGGGACCTCCTACCGCCAAAAGCGTGTCCCATCCCGGACAGAGTCCATCCGCCTGGTTACGGAGATCGTCCCAGGTCACCCGGGCGTGGGTGGCCCGGCTGGGAAAATTTGCCGTAACAATGGTCGCTCCATCCAGAACAGGCGAAAAGGAGGCGAGTTCGTTGCGGTAGTATTCGCAAGTGAAAAGGCATACCGTCTGGGGGCGGGATGTTGACGCAGCCGTCATGATTTCCTCAGCATTGTGGGATACCCACTGGGGGGCGGTAGTCTTGTATAGTCTATCGTGGTTAACCGGTTGGGGGTAGGGGGCAACGGGCACCAGGAATCGATGGGCGGGTTGATCTTAAGTATATTTTGTTGAATGGAGATGGGTGAAGTGTTGCGGATTTTTCCATAATGCATGCCAGGGGTTGGGATTTGCATAGGGTTGCTGCCGCGTCGCTCCAGCGTTCCATCCGCTTACGCGGATTCCCCGCTTCGCTATCCAAAGGCGCGCTTTCAGCGCTTATTGATTTTCCACATTTTCGCTGAGGCCTGAAAGGCTGAACGCTGGGCGGATTTTTCCATGATGCATGC
>JAVFAP010000086.1:2431-10043 GCA_034002445.1 bacterium
TTCCATCCGCTTACGCGGATTCCCCGCTTCGCTATCCAAAGGCGCGCTTTCAGCGCTTATTGATTTTCCACATTTTCGCTGAGGCCTGAAAGGCTGAACGCTGGGCGGATTTTTCCATGATGCATGCTGGGGGTTGGGATTTGCACAGGGTTGCTGCCGCGTCGCTCCAGCGTTCCATCCGCTTACGCGGATTCCCCGCTTCGCTATCCAAAGGCGCGCTTTCAGCGCTTATTGATTTTCCACATTTTCGCTGAGGCCTGAAAGGCTGAACGCTGGGCGGATTTTTCCATGATGCATGCCAGGGGTTGGGATTTGCATAGGGTTGCTGCCGCGCCGCTCCAGCGTTCCATCCGCTTACGCGGATTCCCCGCTTCGGGATTATGCCGTACTACGCTTTGAGCCCATTTTGCAAAGATTCCATTCTAATTTTTGCCATGGAGCCTGCTTATAATTTAATTTGCCATTTTTTCAGGAGGGCATCAAGTTGGTCCAGGTCGTAGAAGTCGATGGTGATGGCCCCCTTGGATTTGCCCCGCATTTTGATACGGACTTTGGTTTGCAGGTTTTGCTCGATGGTGTCTTGCAGATCCTGAACAAAAATATCGTCATCTCCAGCTTTTTTCGGTCTTTCTTTGATCGGTTTGGGATTCAGGCGTTCTCGGATCAGGCGCTCCACTTCCCGGACGGAGAGATTCTCCTCGATGATCCGCAGAGCGAAGGTTTCGATTTCCGCCTCATCTTTCAGAGCCAGCAAGACTTTTGCATGGCCGGGGGAAAGGAGGCCGTCTTGCAACATGTACAGGACCGATTCGGGCAAGTTAAGCAGGCGCAGCAGATTGGCGATGGCTTCGCGGCTTTTGCCAACGCGGTTGGACACCTCTTCCTGGGTCAGACTGAAATTATCCATCAGGCTGCGGTAAGCCTTGGCTTCTTCCACCGGCGAGAGATCGGTGCGCTGAATGTTTTCGATCAACGCGATAACGTACGATTGAGCATCTTCCGCCTGCAAGACGATACAGGGCACGGTAGGGAGATCGGCCAGTTTGGCGGCACGCAGACGCCGTTCTCCCGCGATCAACAGAAACTGGTGATGGAGTTCGGGATGAAGGCGAACGATGAGGGGCTGCAGGATGCCTTGATTGCGGATCGATTCCGCCAGTTCGAGCAATTTTTCGTCATCAAACACGCGGCGAGGCTGGGAGCGGTTTGCCTGAACGAGATCCACGGGGATCTCATGGATTTCTTTTTTGGGGGCCTCTTCGCGATTTTCCGGCTCGCTGGTGAAGGAACTAGGCAGAAGGGCGGAAAGGCCACGGCCGAGAGCTTTTCTTTTCATTTTCAATCACTTCCTGTGCTAGTCCAAGATAACTGTCAGACCCCTTGTTGCCAAAATCATAAAGAAGAATGGGAATACCATGGCTGGGCGCCTCGCTGAGGCGGACACTGCGTTGAATGACATTCTCGAAAACAATCGGACCGTAAGCGGTCCGGATATCTTCTTCCACCTGGCGGCTGAGGTTGAGACGGCGATCCGCCATGGTTAAGAGAATGCCTTCTAGAGCCAGTTTTTGGTTGTAGGTTTCGCGCAGCATGGTGGCCGAAGTGAGAATATCGGTCAGGCCTTCAAGGGCATAGAATTCGCATTGAACGGGGATGAGGACTGAATCCGAGGCCAGAATGGCGTTGAGGGTGAGATGCCCGACAGAGGGAGGGCAATCGATCAGGATATAATCGGCTTTTTCTGCGTTGGGAACGGTCCACAGATACTCGGAGAGGGCGCGTTTGAGTTGCAGAAGCCCCTTTTCATCAGTGGAGAGATGGGGCCCGGCGCCGAGCAGATCGTTATTGGATGGAAGAAGGGAGAATTTGGGAATTCCGGTGGGGAGTAGGGCGTTTTGAATGGGCAGTTTTTCCACCAAAATATCAAAGGAAGTGATTTCCAATTCCCGCTTGGCGAATCCCAATCCACTGGTAGCGTTGCCTTGGGAATCCAGATCAATCAGGAGCGTTCGTTTGCCATAGTAGGCAAGGGAAGCGCCAAGATTGATGGCGGTTGTGGTCTTGCCCACACCGCCTTTCTGATTGACTAACGAAATGATGCGCACCAAGGTTTGTAATCCTGCCAATCCAGATTGTTCCACGTGGAACATTGACCAAGGAGAGATCGATCCCACAGAAATCTCGCGGACAATGAGAGCCTCACCGCCGCTCCTGTCGCTGCCAGTGAGAGGCTTGGATTGATTATAAAGGACGTTTTTTAATCTGCCCAGGTTTGCGAGGGTATTTTACCGGGGTCTTCTCCATTTTTTTATAAATCAACAGGCGATGTCGGGTATCTCGCTGGGGAAGACTGTAGTGAATTTCTTTCTGAAGCACGCAACCCAGGGGAATTTCCGCCTGGCTTTGCTCAAAGGCATCCACCCGTGAGCCCCGGGGCAGGGCGATCACCCCGCCGATGCGGGCAAAGGGACAGGTGAGTTCCAACGCGGAAGAGAGCGAACTGAGGGCACGGGCGACGACAATGCTGCTTTGTTCCCGCCAGGAAGGCAGATGCGCGAGGGTTTCTGCCCGGTCCGCAAGCAGGTGGCAGCGTTCCAGACGGAAATGCTCGCGCATTTCCGTTAAAAACTGGATTTTTTTTTGGATCGACTCGACCAGGCAAACCTGCATCGGGGGGTAGAGCAGTTTGAGCAGAAAACCGGGAATGCCAGACCCGGTGCCGATATCGGTCAGGACTGTATCTTCATTCAACTCCAGATGGTGGAAAAGGTGGAGGGTATCACAGAAATGGAAGGTGTAAAACTCATCCAAGGTATGGAATCCCGTGAGATTATGGATCTGATTGGCTTGCTGCAACAAGTAAAAAAATTCTGCCGCCGCTTGCAGCCGATCCTGCGTAAGCGAGGAATCGGCTGTGGCAGCCTTGTGGAGAAATTCTTGAATAAAGGCTGGTTTCTCCATGATTTATTCGAACAGGATGGTATCGAGACCGTAGATCAAGCCGGTGCGTTTCATCACTTCCCGGCAGGAGAGAACCACGCCAGGCATGAAACATCCTCGGCTGATGGAATCATGCCGGAGGGTCAGCGTTTGGCCTTCGGCGCCAAAAATGACTTCCTGATGGGCAAGGAGGCCGGGGAGGCGGACACTGTGGACAGGAATGCCAAAGAAAAGGTCGCCTCGGGGGCCGATCTCAAATGTTTCACGTGGAACAATAGTCTCGGGGCTGGCTTTGGCGATCAATTCGGCGGTTTTGACCGCGGTCCCCGAGGGCGCATCCAGTTTCTTGTCATGGTGAAACTCGATAATTTCGGCCTTGGGCATGAATTTGGCCACAATTTGGGCACAGTGCATCATCAGCAGGGCACCGATGGCAAAATTGGGGGCAATCAGAATCGCGGGAGAACGGCCTTCACAGCGCTGGGTAAGTTCGGTAATCTGCGCGGGAGAAAATCCGGTGGTGCCGACGACACCGCCCACGCCCTGCTCGATGATGGTATGAACATTTTTCAAGACGCAATCCGGGCGGGTAAAATCGACCACCACATCCGCCTTGGTGGTTTTGATGGCTTGGGCAAGGTCATCGCCCAGATCGATTTGCGCCGCCAGTTCGAGATCGGGTTCGGCATGGATGGCGTTTACAGCTTCGGAGCCCATGCGGCCCTTGGCCCCATTGACAATGACTCGGATCATCTGTGACATTGATTTTGCCTCCTCTTGTGGTTCAAGGATTAAAACTTTGTTGGGTTTGTGTAGTGTATTGGGCTTTTTGGTGCTATTGTCTACTCTGTAGGATACGAGTATGAAGATAGGTGGTCAATTGGCATGATCGCTCAGGGAATCCAATTCGCTTCGGCGTGGATACTGCTGGCTGTACTGTTTTGGGAGAACGGATCCATCGCCATGGTTTTTGGGGTGGCGCTGAGTTGTCTGTTGATTCTATATGGATCCTCACTCTGGTTAAAGAGGCAAAACCAGTCTTCGCTTTTGCTGGAGTGGATTTCTCTTCGCCGCTGGCGATGGGTTCATCTGCTGATCCCTGTATTTTTATGGATCGTGGTTGGATGTCTCCCCTATTGTTTGCCCGAGCCAGGTATCGCGTTCCTGTTTCCCGAGGCTGCGGATGAGGCATTTGTCCTCCAAAGCCAGCGGTTTGAAATCACTCCACCCCGGATGGAACCAATCGTCTTTCATCAGGAGACGCAGCAAGTGCGGATCCAGACCTATTTTTTTACTCCCACCCCAATCCTTTGCACGCAATTCTACACCAGCCATGGGGGGAGCGCTTGGTGGATCGATGGGGAAGAATTCGCGCGCCATGCCCCCCAGGATTCCATCCGTCATTTGACGATATTCAAGACCATCCCCCCTGGGTTTCACCTTCTTGAAGCCGAAATTTTGTATGCCAACAGGCCGTTTCCTACCCTCTCTGTTTCCGTTTCGGGGAAAGAAGCCTTGCAATTGGAGGTATTGCAAGGGCCCTTCTCTCTGCAACGGCCCTTATTTTTCTATCACGGGTGGACGGCGTATGTACAGCCCATCCTAGTGCTCTTATTTGCTTTATCTCTGCTGATTCTTCTTCCTGTCTTCAATGCGATGGCGGGGAAGTTGCTTCAAGTGGGTCAGAAAGCGCCCAGGTTTTGTACGGGATTTCTGCTCGTCTTAGGCATTCTGACTGCCGCGGGGATTCATTATCCCTACCTTGCTCAAAGTTTAAGCCAATATGAAGCGGATGAAGCGGCGTTCGGCATGATGGCGCAGCTGATGCTGGAAGGGCAGGCACCACCGCTATTCCATTATGGGCAGCGGTACCAGGGTACCATCGAGGCGTATCCCCTGGCGGGGTTCCTGCAATGGAGTGGCATGCCAGGACAAGCCTTGCGGGGGCTGCCGACACTCTATTATATATTGTTTATGGGTAGCTGTGTTTATCTGTTTTGGCGGTATGGCTCGCGAGGCTTGGGGATTTTTGCGCTGTTTTTCTTTGCAATCGGCGGGATGCATTTCCATTGGATTTTCACCAAGGCCTGGTTTGGCTATCCGTTTACTCTGGTATGCGGGACAATCCTGTGGTGGATCGCGTTTTATTGCTATCGGCAACGGTGGATTCCGCCCCTCTTGGCCCTCTTGTGGGGTATGGTCGCGGGACTAAGCATGTACAGCCTTCCCCTGGCAGCTCCCTTTGTTCTGTTTTCTTTGCTGATCTTGGTTGCGGTGTGTTTCCAGGAGAAGAAAGCCATCTTACCCTTTGCGCTGGCTCTGGGGAGTCTCTGCTGTTTTTTGTTCCCCTACTTTGCCTCGTACGCGATGGACACGGGCGCGGTTGAATTTTTAGCGAAGGGACGCGAGCTGGCAGCCCCGCGTGTTGCCGGGGAATCGAAATTTTGGGACCGCTTTGTCGGGGAATGCCTGCCGGTGTTTGTGGGGGTTCGCTTTCCATTCGAGCAACAGTCAGACACGCCGCGTGCAATTTTTCCCATGATCCCCGTGGTGTTGTTCTTGTTGAGCCTGGTATTGTATCCCCTCTTGACCTGGAAACGGGCCATCGAGGACATGATTTTTGCCGACTGGTTTTTGCATAGTATAACTTATATATTTTGTTTATTCTGTCTTTTGATTGTAACCTACTCTCCGTTTGGAATTTGGCCTTGGTATGCGATCCCATTGTATTTTGGTATGCCCTTGGTTTTTTATTTTGCCTTTTTGCGGCTCTCTTTCTATTCTATGGGAGCGGGATTGCTGGCGTTGGGTTTATATTTTGTATCAGTCGGCTCGGGGTTGTTCCCGGTGACTGCCTATCATTTCCAGCCGTTGAGTTTGTCGTTGGCGGGATTACGGACACCGGCAAATTTTTCTTCTTTGGTCGAATTTCTGGATGCGCGTGGGATCAATTTTTTGTTCGCGGAGCAAGGATTCGATTACAGCCCCGTAGAGGCCGGTAGAGACTGGGTAGGGGAGACCCTTACCTATGAGTCGGAATTTAAAAAAAATGCGCTTGGAAGGCATTTACGGCGGTTTCCCTTCAAGGCCCAAGAGTCTATTTTTTCGTGTCAAATGGCATATTTATTTCATGAAGAGTATTTATACAACAATCCACCGGTGGAAGGGCGTGAGAATTTCGCCATGCTTTCGATCGAGAATGTGGACGTGTTGTTTGGAGAATCGGTTTTGGGATTTGAGCGGTTCGAGTTCCCCCCCTACCGATTGTATGCCCCACCCCCGAACGCAGTGATTGAAGACAAGGCGTTTTGGAGGCTGGATTCTTCGAATCCCTTCTTCATGGGTGCGGCGGTGGATCACGGGATCTCGGTCCGATCGTATGGGCGGGACGCGTACTGGTCGAGCGGGCCCATTCCGGAAGGGGGATTCTTCGCCATCACATTCCCCGAGGCGCGAGTGGTCCAACGGATCGTGGTTTTCCATGGCACGAAGTGGATGGATCATGCCGATGGGTGCCAGGTGGTGGTGCGAGACGTCGGGGGAAAGGATTGGGATGTGGGTACGCTGATGTATGTGCATGATGCCCGCGCCAGCGCGATAATCCTGCCAGAAGCGGTGCGGGCGGCAGAGGTACGCTTCGTGATCCCCCCCCAGCAGGAACGCTGGTGGACTGCCTACGAAATTTGGATCTATTAAATGTTTCGTACTATATTTATTTTAATACCGTTTATTTAGTTTTATTAATGTATTCTCTCCTTCCTATTTGGAAGGAGGGAGAATTTGAGGGTTGGACAATAACGCATGGCTGAGCCGGTCGTCTTTCTTTTTGGAATTCCTATCACCAACTGCAGCGTGGATGCGGCAGTGGAGCGGATTCTGGTTTGTTTGGAGAAACCGGAACTGCATACCATTTTTTTCGTCAACGCCCATTGTGTCAATCTTAGCCGTGGTGACATGGACTACTATACCATTTTGAATAAGGCAACTTTCGTATTTGGCGACGGGGCGGGGATGCGCCTGGCGGGAGCCGTACTGGGGCAACCGCTGGTGGAGAACGTCAACGGCACGGATCTGTACCCACGACTCTGTGAGAGGCTGCGCGGGCGTGGCACGCGGTTGTTTCTCCTCGGCGCCGCACCGGGCGTCGCGGAGCGAATGAAGGCGGAGGCGGAACGGCACTACCCCGGCATTCAAATTGCAGGGACTCAGCACGGCTTCTTCAACCCAGAAGAGAACGAATCCGTGGTGCAGGCGATCCGGGCATCCCATGCGGAATTGCTGCTGGTGGCGATGGGAGTGCCGGCGCAAGAACAGTGGATCGCGACCCATGCCGCACGGACGGGGGTGCGTGTCGCCCTGGGAGTGGGGGGGCTATTCAACTTTTATTCTGGAAAAATCCCTCGCGCCCCGCTGGGGATGCGGCGAATGGGGCTGGAATGGCTACACCGGCTTTGGATGGAACCACGGCGGCTGTGGCGGCGGTACCTGGTTGGCAACATGCAATTTTTAATCACCTTGCTCTGGGAAAAGATTTCACATCGTTGATTTAATTTCTGTATTTTGTAGTTAAGTAAGCCTGTCTTCAGGAGAAACATGATGGCTGATCCAATATCCATTTTGATCCCCGCCCATAATGAAGAAGCCTGCATTGGCACAGTGGTGGAAGCGGTAC
>JAVFAP010000087.1:0-10026 GCA_034002445.1 bacterium
CCCACGCCCATTCTGTAGAATGGCGGAGAATTAATGGATGATCGAAGAAGGGAGGGAAAATTATTGGTTGGATGGCGCCGGATTGAATCATAACGCATCTGTTCCCCTTGTGGAAAGGTGGAGGAGCAAGTTTAATACACTGTTTGTCTCTCTGTTTAGCGGAGGGGCGAGCTTGTGTTTTTTCTACTTTTTGAAGAACACTAAAATCCTGCCCTTACCTTGACTGATAAGGGCCAATAGACCAGAGGAGGTTAGTGTATGCAACCCATACTCTACGATATCCTGTACATCGTCGATGTGACCATCGAACGTGCCGACCAACAAAAGATCCAGGATGAGATCAAAGCGATCATTCTGGAAAATGGGGGTGAAATCCTCAAAGAAAACGTTTGGGGCAAGATGACGCTTGCGTTTCCGATCGAAAAGAAGACGGAAGGCTTGTATGTCAATCTTGAGTTCAAAGCCCTCCCCACGGTACCCAAGTTGATTGAGCAGTATGACTTGACCCACACCGGTCTGCTTCGTCATTTGACCTTACGGGTACCCAAAGCCAAATTGATCCAAGAAAAGCGGGATGAAGAAAAACGCCGCAAAGAATTAGAAGCGGCAGAGCGGGCTCGCCAAGCGGCTTTGGCAGCGGAAGCGAAAGCCGAAGTCGAAGCGGCGATGGCGGAAAGTAAAGCCGAGGCTGATCCCTCTGCCGAAACCCCCGTAGCGCCTGCGGTGGAACCTGCGGAAGCGCCCAAGGAAGCGGAATCTGCTTCCAGTCCGGCCGTGGAAGCATCTACAGCGCCCGAAACAAAAGACCAGGTTGTAGAGGAGAAACCGGAGGCGGAATAATTCACGCCGAAGGGAGTAAAGGATGATCAACCATATCGTTCTCGTTGGCCGTTTAACCCGTGATCCTGAAATTCGATATACCCAAACCGGTATCCCTGTTGCCAGTTTTTCCATAGCGGTTGACCGCCGTTTCAAGAATGCCAATGGGGAGCGCGAAACCGATTTCATCAATCTGGTGGCTTGGCGTAAACAAGCGGAACTGGTAGGGGAATATGTCAAAAAAGGCTACTTGATTGGGGTGGAAGGGGCTCTCCACATGCGGAAGTACCAAACCCGCGAAGGGGAAAACCGGACCGCTTACGAAGTCGTTTGTGACAACATCCAGTTTCTGGATCGGGGAAGCCGGAGCGGCGGAGGGGCATATGAGCCCACGCCGTTCAGCGATGCCGATGCGCCACCGGAAACCAGTTTTAATCCGCCGCCTGTGGATAGCGGGCCGGATGACGCCGATTTACCTTTTTAAAAATCGAAGGAGTTTTACCTACTCATGGCAGATACATTCGAAAGAAATAATGCAGATAGCCCCTCCTCGGGTGGGCGTGAATATTCCGGCCCGCGGTCGGAATCGTCGGGAAGACCTTCTTCAGGCTATGCGGGACGTTCGTCTTCTGGCTACTCGGGCCGTCCCAGCGGGGGACCCCGCGGTGGTGGGGCTGGCAGCGGGGGCCCGGGAGGTCGTCGCCCCATGTCTCGGCGGCGTTTTCCCCGTCGGAAAATTTGCCGTTTTACGGCGGAAAAAGTGGCTTATATCGATTACAAGAATTTCCGTCTTCTTAAGGATTTCTTGACCGAACGTGGGAAAATTATCCCTCGTCGTATTACCGGAAACAGCGCGTATCATCAGCGCCAATTGACCAAAGCGATCAAGCGTGCCCGTTACATGGCGTTGTTGCCGTACGAACGCCGCTAAATCCCAGAATCCTTTCGTGAGGCGAATCAGGAGCAATTCACTATGCCGAATCATTCCAATACAGAAAAACGGTTAAGACAAGATAAAAAAAGACGTGCCCGTAATATTTCCGAAAAATCCAAAATCCGCACTCTGGTCAAAAAAGTGCGGACAGCGGCTGCGGAAAAGAAAAGCGAAGAAGCCATGGATCAATTGCGCCAGGCGGTCTCCGCTCTGGATACCGCCGCGAAAAAGAACACCATTCATCCTCGCAACGCGGCGCGGAAAAAATCCCGTCTGATGCGCTTGGTCGCATCGATGGGACAAGAATAACACAACGATTCGTGTCCCACCAAGACCTCGTTCTTCCCCAAGGACGGGGTCTTTTTTCTTGAGATCGGGGCTGTGCAAGTACTAGGCAAGGAGTGATGATTTCATGACCGGGTGGCAGTGTGTCGCGGTCGTTGTGGCCGCCGGGAAAAGTTCGCGGATGGGTGGAGGGAAAAACAAGGCGTTATTTTCCCTGCGAGGCCGGCCTGTGCTTTCGTACAGTTTGGAAATTCTCCAGCGTTGTCCCGCGGTGGTCTCTGTAGCGGTCGTGGGCCGAGAGGAAGACCGAGCGGAGATCGAGGAAGTTACCCAACTCTGGTGTGCCAAAGCAGTCGGCCATTTTGTTCGGGGCGGTGCGGAGCGATTTGAATCGGTGCGCAACGGCTTGGAGCATTTTGCCAATGCCGGCGTGCCAGCGGCCTTGATTCAGGATGCCGCCCGGCCGTTCTTGGAAGAACGGTATATTCTGGATTGCCTCGCGGCGCTGGATCATGTGCCGGGCTGTGTCGTCGGGGTTCCCCTGAAAGACACCCTGAAGGAAACCTCGCCTGAGGCGAAAGTGCTCGCCACTCCAGACCGCCAGCGCTTTTGGCTGGCGCAAACCCCGCAAGTCTTCCGTTTTGAGCCTCTTTTACTTGCGTATCGGGCTTTGAATCCGCCTCCCTATCCGACTGACGATGGGGCCGTTCTGGAAGAACGAGGCGAACCGGTGCAAATGATCATGGGATCGTACCACAATATTAAAATAACCAATCCAGAAGATATCGCGCTGGTTGAAGCGATCCTGGGACAACGAAAAGACAGATAGGGTCCATTGTATGGCAACCAGGAATAGAATGAAAAGCATTAAGGTCGCATCTTACGCGAAAGTGAATCTCTATCTTCGAATCACTGGGGTCCTGGAAAACGGATACCATAGTCTGGAGATGGTAAACAGTAAAATCTCATTCAGCGATGAGATCGAAATCCAGTGGATCTCCTCCAAGGGGATCACCTTACGGGTCAGCGATCCCACTATTCCGGCAGACGAAACCAATACCGCGTACATCGCGGCGCAGCGTTTTTTGGAGCAAACCCACATCGGCCAAGGGATTCTCATTAATCTACACAAGAAGATTCCCCACGGAGCCGGGCTGGGTGGGGGGAGCAGCAATGCCGCATCGGTTTTATTCGGGTTGAATCAGCTATTTGATTGTCCTTTGCGGAACGAGCATCTTCAGAAGATTGGGCAGGGGATTGGAGCGGATGTGCCCTTCTTTTTGGCGGATGGCTGTTCGTTTGTGCAAGGCTTTGGGGAGCGGATCGCCGCAGTTCCTGTGCATCGTTCTTTTAAGAATAATCCGCCCTGGCTGGTCCTGTGTTCTCCTTCCGTCCATGTTTCGACAAAAGTTGCGTATCGCCTCTGGGATCAAAAAGGTCAGCCGGGAGGCCTGCCCGTTACTACAATAATTCGCGGTCTGGCGTGTGGGGAGACTGCCGCGCTGTCTGATGGGCTTTATAACTCGTTTGAGTCAGTCATTTATCCAGAATTTCCCGAACTTGCGGATTTGTATCAGCGATTTGTGAACGTTTCTCCAACTAAGCCAATCCTCTCTGGTTCGGGGTCCAATATGTTCAGTTTGCATGGGGAGAAGCAGGAAGCGGATGAAACTGCGCAGCGTCTTCTCGATCAAGGAGTGACCGCGCAAGTCTGCCAATTATTATTGGTTTAGTTTTTACCGCGAAACTGCTCCCGTTTGGCGGAGTTGCGCCAGATTTTGCAGTCCGATGGCTTGCATGTACTCGAGCAGCCCTCGGTGAATCTGCTTGGTGCAGGAGGGGCCATTGTATACAAAACCGGTGTAGAGCTGGATCACCCAGGCCCCGGCTTGGAACTTCTCAATCGCGTCTTCCGCTGTGAAGACCCCTCCCGACCCGATGATGGGCAGGCGGCCTTCGGTTTGCTTCGCGATACGACGGATCACCTCGGTCGCACGCTTTCGTAACGGGGCCCCGCTCAACCCTCCTTGTTCAACTTCGCCTGTTTGGTTGGTCGTATTGGTGGCGATGATCCCGTCAATCCCCCTTTGCATGGCGATGGCTACCCCGGCTTCGATCGCTTCGTTATCCAGATCCGGCGCGAATTTCACACACAGGGGCTTCCGCTGGCCTTCCCCGGCTCGTTGCTTCATGTAGGTCAAGAGGGCGGAAAGCAGGTGGTCCAGGCTTTCCACTTGCTGCAAAACCCGCAAATTCTTGGTATTGGGAGAACTGATGTTGACCGCGAAATAATCCGCAACCGGGTATAGGACTTCAAGGCAAGTCATATAATCCGCGATAACCAAGTCGATCTGTTCCACTGGGGTGCTGAATTGCTTTCCAATGCTGATCCCGGTAATTCCAGGGAAATTCCAGCCGTTTTCCGCGTTCTGGCGTAACCGAGCCGCGATGGCCTGCGCGCCCTCGTTGTTAAATCCCATCCGGTTGACCAAAGCTTGGCGGGCCGGAAAGCGGAACAGGCGAGGGCGGGGATTTCCCGGCTGTGGATTGGGAGTGACGGTCCCCAACTCGACAAACCCAAAACCAAATAGATCCCACAGATCGGCGCATTCGGCGTTTTTATCGAATCCCCCTGCCAAGCCCAGGGGATTGGGGAAAGTCAGGCCCCAGATCTGTTGCTGCAAGCGGGAGTCTTCGACAGCAAAGCATTTTTTGATCCACGGTTTGAGCGGGCGGACTTTGGGGATGGCCGCCATCATCCAGTCATGGATTTTTTCTGGATCGATCTGAAAAAACAGGGGACGGGCAATGTGGCGGTAGAATGGATCGAACAATGACATGGTTTTATCCCGGATGGTTTAGTGGATTCTCTTTGATGGTATAGTGCCTTGGGTGTACCTTTCGCTCAAGGTTTTGATGAAATGATTGGAGTGGATCGGATGAAAACAATCTTACGTTTGAGTTTTCTTTGGCTTTGTCTCCCGCTGTCTGCGGGATTGGCCGCGGATGGCTTGGTTTGGAATTCCAGGGATGATTTTTGGGCTTCCGCGGGAATTGTTGAAACAATGAGCCCTGGAGATTGGATTTTGCACAACGAAAACCTGGCTGTGCGGCTTTCATCCAACACCGGCTTGCCCCAGGCGATGTGGCTGCGGGGTGAGGCGGTGGATTGGTTTGTGGATGGCGTGCTCCACCCATTTAATCCTGGTTCGATTCAGTGCAGCCAAATTCTGTATCGACAAGTGCCTCAAAAGAATCAGGCCTGGCTGGATGCGATCCTGAATTCTGTAGATTGGCCTGGTGTGCGCATCCACTGTCGTTCGACTTTGCAGGATGGCTGGAAGGGCCTGTGGACGGTGATGCAGTTTGAGAACAAATCGGGGGAAGAGCAGATTCTTTCTGTAACCACACCAGGGGATAAAACCCAAACAATTTGTGGAATCACGGTAACCGAAGAAAACCGTTTCGCTTTTGCCAAGGGAGCCTTGGCGTATACCTGGCTGGATCGGGATGGGTGCATGATCCCAGAAGGCCCAATCCACCTGGCTCCGGGAGAATCATTCCGTTGCGGCCTCTTCCTCGCCCTGGGGCATTCGCCTGCCGAGGCGTTTGGGATCGCTGCCTCCCTCCAAATGGAGTGCGGCTATGTGGCGGGTCGGTTGATTGCTACCGATATGCAGCCAGTTACATCCGCGCATTGCATTGTTCATGCAGAAGAAGGGAACTTGATTGCCTATCCCAACGCGCATGGGGGAATTGAATTCATGCTGCCGATCGGAACGTATGATATGGATATTGTGGATCTGGGGCGGGCAGCCTGCTGGGATACCGCCGTGGTCTGGCCGGGGGATACATACTATTTTGAAACGGTGATGGATCCGCCCTCGTCCCTGCGGTTGCATCTTTGCGATGCGCAAGGGCAGGCCATCCCGTGCCGCCTTCGTTTCGCAGGGATCGGGGAAACGCCAGACCCCGATTTTTCTTTATTTTACCCGAACTGTCCTACACCGTCGGGATGGGAGTCACGGGGTGGGGAAGAGCAGATTCGTCTTAGTCCCGGATCCTATCGGCTGACGGTTATTCCGCTGGCGGAACGCTACGACATTCCGCCAGTTGAGATTCAGGTTACGGTTGAGAAAGAAGCCATTGTGGACGTGAATCCATGGATCGATCGATAAAAAGCCGCCTTGCCTTCCGATCAAGGCTTGGTCGGGTTGAGGAATTATGGTATTATGGATTGTGATAACGTAATATTATTTCGATCGGAGCGTGATCATGCATATACCCGATGGATTTTTATCCCCGCCGGTGTGGGGGACGTGTTTCGTGGCCGCGGCGGCTGGTGTGGCCTATGCTGCCAAAAAGAGCCAGGATCAGTTTGATGAAAAAGCAGTGCCGCTGACAGGCATCGTGTGCGCGTTTATCTTCGCGGCGCAGATGATCAATTTTCCTGTGATGGCGGGTACTTCGGGGCATCTGCTGGGAGGAGTGCTGGCAACGGTGTTATTAGGGCCCTGGGTGGCCTCCTTGGTGCTCGCGCTGGTTCTGATTGTGCAATGTTTTATTTTTCAGGATGGCGGGGTGTCCGTTCTGGGGGCGAACATTATCAATATGGCGTTTGGGGGCGTGTGGGGGGGGTATGCCCTATTTGTTCTTCTCCGTTCCTTTTCGCCTAAAAAATGGATGTTTCTGACGGCGACAGCGGTGGCGTCCTGGGCCTCTGTCCTGATCGCCTCGGCATGTTGTGCGGTTCAGATCGGACTTTCCGGGACGTACCCCTTGGGGCTGACCCTCAAAGCGATGCTGCTGGTCCATGCCATCATTGGAATTGGCGAGGCGATTATCACCACCGCGGTGGTGGTGACGGTATTGAACACGCGGCGGGATTTGGTTTCGACCTACAAAGAGGAGTTGATCTGATGAAGCGGAACGAGATTCTGATTGGTTTGGGTTTATCCCTGTTTGTCGGGGTGGTGCTTTCTCCCTTCGCTTCTTCCTGGCCGGATGGTCTGGAATGGATTGCGGAGCAGTATGGATTTATTGAGCAGGCGCAAGAAGAGCCCCTCACCCCCCAGGTGATTCCCGATTATGAAATGCCTGGCTTTTCGGGGGGATGGGCGACAGCGGCAGCGGGCTTTTTGGGAACGGCGATCATGTATTTCGCGGGCTGGGGCATGGCGAAAATGTTGGCGAAACGCAAAACCGCTTCTCCATCGGAATAAAACCCATGAAACACGAGTTTTTGGATCACCACTCGTTGGGAAACAGTTTCTTTCACCGGATGCACCCGGGCGCGAAGATGGTCATGGTGGTTCTGTTTATTTTTTGTATCGTGACCTTTCAGCCGGGGCAAGAACGCTATCTTCTCCCTTATGCGGGGATGCTGCTTTGCGGCCTCTTGCTGACCAGGGTTCCCTTGTCCCACAGTCTGTTGAAGGGGTTAAAACTCCTGCCTTTTGTGTTGGTTTTAACCATCCTGGTTCCTTTTTTCCGGGAGGGGACCATGGCTGGGTCCGTCTCCCTAGGTGGGTTCACCATTACCTGGACCCAGGAAGGGCTGGATTTATTCTTCAATATCATGGCCAAATCCACCCTGGCCATTTTTTCCGTGGTTTTTCTGAACCTCACCACGCCGTTTCATTCGCTCCTCAAAGGAATTCAATCCTTAGGAGCGCCGCGCATCATGACTGATACCCTGGTGATTGCTTACCGCTACTTGTTTGTCATTTCGGGGGAACGGGAGCGAATGCTGATGGCCCGCCGGGCGCGTCATGTGCATCCCACCCCCTTTCTGGAATGGAGAAGCCTCTCCCAGTTGGTTGCGATGCTATTTATCCGGTCCTACAACCGGGGCGACAGGTTGTATCAAGCGATGTGCAGCCGGGGATATGATGGGACCATTTTGACTCTGACCGAGCAGCCCCTATTGCTCAAAGACATAATCACGGTTACTCTGATCACGGTATGGGCGATCTTGTTTCGGATCGTGATTATCCTGATGTGAGTTCAGGGAGACCCGACGGTTTATGAATGTACCGGCAATTCGTGTTACCAATCTGTCGTTTCAATACACCGATCACACCCCAGCCTTATATGAGGTTTCATTTGAGGTGCAGCCAGGTGAACGGATCGCGCTGATTGGTCCTAATGGGGCGGGTAAATCCACCCTGCTTTGCCATTTGAATGGGATATTGGGGATGGGGTCTCGTGAGTGCGCGATTGAAATTGATGGCGTGCCTGTGCTTGCATCCCGTTTGGCGGAAATTCGGCAACGGGTGGGTTTGGTTTTTCAAGATCCGGATGATCAATTGTTTTGTGCAACCATCTTTGACGATGTGGCGTTTGGACCTCTCAACATGCGGCTCCCGGCCGATGAAGTGAAAAGAAGGGTACGGGAAGCCCTGCACTGTGTTGGACTGGAGGGGTATGAAACCCGCTCCGCCTATCATCTCAGCGGAGGAGAAAAAAAACGGGTTTCGCTGGCAACGGTGGTATCGATGGATGTCGATATCCTTGCTTTCGATGAACCCAGCAGCAATCTCGATCCCAAGAGCCGGCGCGCCTTGATCCACTGGTTACAACGATGCGGGAAGACCTTGCTAATCGCCACCCATGATCTGGATATGGCGTATGAGAGCACCGATCGTGTCTTGGTGCTGAATCAAGGCCGTCTGATCCGGGATGGGGCCACCAGGGAGGTCTTGCAAGACCGTGAGTTTCTGGAAGCGGCGGGGTTGGAACTCCCCTTGCGCTTTCATTCCGCATAGCATGGAGAAGGGCCAGAAGATGGCCCTTTTTGTTTGATTTTTTATTCGATTTTTTGGGTTCTATCTCTTCTTTTTCCCGATGCAAGGGGCAGGAGAGAGAACGGATGGAATCTTCCGAGGAGGCCGGGCCTGTCCCTTGTTCGCGGGGAAAGACACTGTTAGTCTTTCAAGTAATTTTTGGTAGAATTTTAAAAGTGGGGATCTACCTTACTTCTTTATCCATAAAAGGAGTTATTTCAATGAAGCAAGTCGAAGTGGCCAAGAAGAGAAATCTCGTTTTCGTGGGACACCACGGATCAGGGAAAACCTCCCTGATCGAATCCATTCTCTATTATACAGGCGTTACCGAACGGTTAGGACGCGTTGATGATGGCAATACGTTTTCTGATTATCTGGATGAAGAAAAGGATAAGAAGATCACGATTTCTTCGAAGTTGTTGCATTGTTCGTACAAAGGACACGAGATCAATATTATTGATACACCGGGGTACAGCGATTTTCTGGGGGAAATCAAGGGTGCGATTCACGCCGCGGATGGAGCGGTCTTGGTGATCAACGCGCAATCAGGTGTAGAGGTCGAAACGGAGAAGGTATGGAATTTCCTGAACGAATACGGCCTGCCTCGTGTTGTTGTCATTAATAAAATGGATAAAGAGCATGCTGATTTTGACAAATGCCTGACTTCTCTGGAAACGATTTTAAAAGCCAGTGTGTGTCCCGTGCGGATGCCGTTGGGGAAAGAATCGGATTTCAAAGGGGTCATTGACCTGGTAGCGAACAAGGTTTTAACCTTCGATGCCAAGGGGGCGGTTGCCAAGACCGATGAGATCCCGGCTGATTTAATGGATGAAGTAGAAGAATATCGCCAAAAAATGATTGAGCGCTCCGTCGAGACCGATGACAGTTTGATGGAACGCTACTTTGCCGATGAACCGATTTCGGACGATGAAATTCGCGGCGGGTTGAAGACGGGCGCCATGGCAGGCAATCTGGTCCCGGTCCTGGTCACCAGTGCCACGAATTGTATCGGGATTCCCTCCCTGCTGGATGGCTTGCTGAATTATTTACCCGATCCCCTGCAACGTCAAACTTTTAAAATGATAGAGCCCGATGCGGAAGAAACTGATGAAGCGATCAAGGAAGAAGGGCCTGGGATTGGCTTTGTTTACAAAAGTTCCAACGACCCCTTTGTTGGAAAAATCTCCCTGATCCGTGTTTTCA
>JAVFAP010000088.1:0-9999 GCA_034002445.1 bacterium
TGGTAGACGTAGCCGATATAGAAAATGAACGCCCCAATCCCCCCCACTTCGAGAATACGAGAAGCCATTTGCGGAGAGAGTTTCTTCACGAAAAGATACAGGGCGGCATACACCCACAGACCGGTGAAGAGAATCATCGTAGCCAGCCGCATGGATTGCAAACCAAGACCCGCGTAGCCGTCCATCCCAAACCCCCAACTCTGCAGCAGGATCAAGAAACCCAATAAGATCAAAAGCAGCAGTTGAATTCCCACGAATTGGGGCATGGAAGAGGGGTGAGAGAGGTCATTGAAAAATGGATTGAGTCGATTGAGCATCATACCGGTCCGCAACAGGAGAAGATGGAAATAGGGCTCAGACGCGACTGGGATTCCTAAGGAAAGGCAGGCGCGAATTTAAGCATATCAGCATTCCGTTTTTTCCTCTAGCCAGGGTTCATCTCCTTTTGAAACGAGGGGAGATTGGCTAAAATCAAGTTCATTCAATCTATTACGGTGCGCAAAGGGGAAGATTCATGCGTTACGAACCTGTCATCGGGCTGGAAACCCACGTGGAACTGGCCGCTGCTTCCAAGGTTTTTTGCAGCTGCAAAGCCGAATTCGGCGGCGAACCCAACACCCACGTTTGCCCCGTCTGCCTGGGTCTGCCGGGAACCCTGCCGGTACTCAACCGGGAATCAGTCGCGATGGCGCTGAAAGTCTGCCTGGCCATGGATTGCGACATCCCCGAAGTAACCATCTTCGACCGTAAGAATTACTACTACCCCGATCTCCCAAAAAACTACCAGATTTCCCAGGAATATGAGCCCCTGGCGCGGAACGGCGGGCTGACCATCGTGCTGAAAGACGGAACCGAGAAATATATCCGCATGCACAACATCCACCTGGAAGAAGACGCCGGGAAGAACTTTCACCCCACCGGCACGCCGCGCACGCTCGTCGATCTCAACCGCGCCAGCACCTCGCTGTTGGAGATTGTAAGCCAGCCCGATATCCGCGGCGCCGAAGAGTGCGAAGCCTATATGGAAACCATGCGCAGCCTGCTGCGCTACCTGGAAGTGAGTGATTGCAAAATGCAGGAAGGTTCCCTGCGCTTTGAGCTGAATATCTCGCTGCGCCCCGCTGGAACCGAGCCGTTTGGCACCAAGGTGGAAGTGAAGAATGTCGGCTCCATCAAAGCGGTGCTACGCGCCTTGGATTATGAAATCCGCCGTCAGACCGAAATTCTGGAGGATGGCGGGCGGGTCATCCAGGAAACCCGTCTATGGGATGACGACAGGGGCGAGACCCGATCCATGCGGGTCAAGGAAGGAGCCAAGGACTACCGCTATTTCCCCGAACCCGATCTCGTTCCGCTTCGGTTGGAAAAACAGTACCTGGCGGATCTCAAAGCCCATCTGCCAGAGTTGCAAACCCAGAAGCGCAAGCGCTTTGTGGAACAGTATGAACTCCCCGATTATGACGCGGGGGTGATCGTCGCCGATAAATATGTCGCCGAATTTTTCGAGACCTGCTGCCAGGCCCATCCCGCCCCCAAGGCCTTCAGCAACTGGATCATGGTCTACATCCTGCGGGAATTAAAGGATGAAGACAGCGATATCCGCGAACTGGGGATTAAACCGGCCCATCTGATCGAACTGGTGCAACTGATTGAAAAGGGGACCATTAACCAAAACATCGCGAAGAAACTAATCGCCGAGATCATCCCTAGCGGCACAATGCCCAGCGTCCTGGTCAAAGAAAAGTGTTTGGAAGTGGTGAGTGATTCTTCCGAACTGGAGAAGTTCGTGGATGAGGTGATTACCGAGCAGCCCGGTCCGGCCGAAGATTTCCGCAACGGCAAGGACCAAGCCCTCAATTTCCTGCTTGGCCAGGTGATGCGCAAAAGCCGGGGCCAGGCGACCCCCGAAACCGTGCGGGATATGCTGATCCAAAAATTACGGGGATAAAAACACACCACCAGATCAACCTATCTTTCCCCCATCATAGGAACGAAAAAAGCCATCTTCCTTCTCTGGGAAAATGGCTTTTCTTCTTTTAATGAAGGATTCAGTGCATGAAAAGTTCTTTCAGTTCAAACTCCACACTTTCCGCATCATGTTCCAGATGCTTCACGGTGTAAGGCGAGAGGTCCACAATCTCAAAATCCGAGAGCATGCCGTCGTTATCATACGAGAATTCCCGCTGCCAGGAGTATTGGTCCAAGTACGAACTTTCCTTTTCGGCCGAAGCGCAGCCGCCCATCCAGAATAACAGCCCCAGCGATACCGCCATGAACCAGCGCATAGTCAATCATCCTTCTTGTGCAGATAAACCATTCTACGGTTACTATACCTTAAAAGTAACCCGAGGGAACACGCCCTTTCTCAGTTTTCGGTAATCTGGGGCACAATCACCTTGGCGCCGATGGCTTGGTAGGCGTCCTTCAGTTTGGCGAGCATCCCCTCATCCTTGTAGGTCCCGATCACCGCGCCGCCCGAACCGGCAAACTTGGATGTCGCGCCCAATTCGCGGCCGATGCGTACCAATTGCAGATCGCTCTCCCGCAATTGATACAGCGAAGCACGCAGATCAAAATTCTGGTTGATCAACGTATCCACCTTGATCATATCGCATTGCCGCAACGCGTCTTTCATCTCCTCGGCATATTGGGCGAATTGCTTCATCGCATTGACGACGACCGGATCCCCTTGATTGAAACGTTCGCGGATGTTGTTGTGAAAGACCTCCGAGCCCTCGCCCAGTTGGGTGTCATAGGCGATATAAAGCGGGGGCAATAACGAAGGATCGATGGGTTCATAGATTCCGTACCCATCTCGTTCCAATTTGGTGCGGTCAAAGTCCATATAGACAACTCCCTCGTAGACCTGGATCACCCGGTCCTGCAACCCCGCGCCAATGCCCAACTCGTCCCGTTCCGACGACAAGATGATATTGGGGCGGATTTGTTTGGGGATTTCAATACCATAAAACTGCATCAAGGCGCGCAGGGTGGCGGTGATGATGGCGCTGGAGCCAGCCAGCCCCACCCGGGCGGGGATATCGGATTCATACTCGATGGTAAAATTTCGCTTGGGCAGCCGAATCCCCTGCTGGTCGCAATAATCCGCGAAGCGCTTGATAATCGCCCGGATCAAGCGGACGCCCCCATAGTAGCCATACAATTTTACCCCTTCCCGCAGCGCGGTCAGCGAGGGCCAAACCGGCGAATCGATGGCACTCTCGATAATCTGGAGATTGGCGGAGGGATAACAAACCACCCGTGCCCGGTAGTTGCGCACGGAAATCGATATCGTCTTGCCAAAATAGCCATCGGAAGGGTTCCCGATCAAACCAGCTCGGGCGTAGGCATACGTTTCAATAAAATCTGGCATCATTCTTCTCCCTGCAAAACTTTCTTTCCTGCGGTCCAGTCTGTCACATGGCTCCCGATATAATTCCAATCCATCCATCCTATTAATTCGCAAACCATATTATTGCAAAGCGATACGTGAATCAATACGGGCATCCAGGGTCCACAAGCGCTGGGTCACGCCGGGCTCGCGGTTGTGCATATAGCGGGAATGGGCGAGACCGGCAGGGCGGGGATTGATATCCAGAATCCAGGGAATCCACTGCCCTTGGGTATATTCCAACCGGACATCGACTCCCGCCATCCTCAGCGAGGGGAAACAAGCGAACGCCCGTTCCGCCATCGTCACAATCTGTTGCCACGCCTGTCCACCGATTTCCAAGGGGTGTGACTGCCCCTGAACAACCACCGGCAGGGGATCTCCGCTTTTCCATTCGACAATCCAGCCTCCCGCGCCGGGCGAGCTCACGATCGCGCCGGTTGGCGCCTGCATCAAATACCCGCTTTCAGCCCGGCCCCGGATGATATTGAAGCGAAGATCGAAATACGATGTCCCGATGTCATCCGTACACAACATCGCGTTCCCCACGCCCTGACGCAGCAGGACATCATCATACTTCGCCACCTCTTGCACAGTGGCAAAGAGACCGGGATTCTTCTCCAAGAATGCAGGCCAATCACCCGGCCCCGTGAAGGCCCGCGTCCCCCGGCCCTCGGTCCCCTGATTGGGCTGGACCAGCAAAATAACTTCCGCCTTGCCGGGGAAAAAACGGGGAAACAGGGATGCCATAAATTCGTGAAACGAGTGCTCATCCAGGGTTTCTTCCTCCCCCAATTTCACCGCGTCCGGCGTCTTCACATCCGATTGGGACCACATTTGATAGCACAGATACTTATCATCCGCCGCCTGGATTTTGTCATACGGATTCACGACAAAAATCCCTTGCCCTTGGAGTGTTTGGGACCCTATCTGATGGGGCTGGGCCGCGATGCAAAGGAAATGGGCCTGATCCAAGCGGCGTGGCTGGGGCAGATCGAGTTCGTAGAGAGCCTCGGTTTCGGCATCGAAAACAATCGCCCGCGTGGCCCAGCCCCTTGAATCCAGCCACGACGTGTGTACCCCGATCGCCTGGACATCAACCCTACGCTCCAGGCTGAAGACATAGGCGTCGATCATCAGGGGATAGAGTTCGTTTACGACATTTGGCAATTGATCCACGACAAAGGCATACACCGAGGCCGCCGGAAGAAGCAGTGGCGCCTCTTCTGTCATGGCAACAATGCGCAGCGGAGGAGCCAAGGGCTCTCCATACACCGCTTCCAATACCAGTTGCTTGATCCGGGTGCCAAAGTGGGCATCCCGCTGAGCGGCAGCCAAGAGTTCCGCTTGGGGGGCGGGGCGTGTCGCCATCAGCGCGGCCAGCCGGGCGGGGTACTGTTTATCCAGCATCCTCGCGACCTGGTGCAGCAGTTCGGCTTCGCCGCCATGGATCCGGTGGCGCATCGCGGAAATTTCTCCTAGCGCCGTAGTAATGGTTTGTACTAAATCTTCTTTCAGAAGCAAAGACAGTTCCCCAGCCATCCGTTTTTTTCCTCGTATAAAATAGCCGCCTCGATCGGACTATGGCGGGAGGATTATTATAGCACAACACCAAGCAGAACCATGGGAACAGCGGGACACAGACTGGGGGTGAAATAAGCGGGACGGGAGCAGAGAAGCAATCGATTCTTGCCACATAAGGAGAGGGGCTGGTCACCCAAGCCCCTCTTTGTTTGGATTGATAATCTGGTTTGGTTACGCGTGGACGTAGGGTTCCCACTCCAAGCCGGGGATATCGTGGACATCTTCTTTTTCTTCCCACACCAGTTGGATATCCTTGAAGCGGCAGAAGCGCTTGAGATCGGATGTAAAATCGCCATAAAACACCACCCGGTGCAGACCACAGGAGTAGTTTTCCATCAGGCGCTGGGCATCCGCGACCTTGGTGCGGATCTTGGTGCGGCATCCCCGGTCGGAATCGGGATTCTCCACAATCTCGCCTTGCGAGTAGAGCAGTTTATCGGTGCCGATCAGCCGGGCCAGGGCGATTGGCTGCCCCAGTTTCATCTTCACTTGCAGCGAAACGCCCTTGGCGTCTTCCAGGTGATTGCGGATGATGTAGGGACACTGTTCACCATCCACGCCATCCATGTTCAGGGGGGAGACACAGTGGGCATGGATCACGGTGTTATCCGATAGATCGATCACCGGATCGGTCACAAACCCTGGTTTGCCGGTGAGGGTTTGGAAGATCAGGTGGGTCATGGTGGATTTTAAATCCGCTTCGCAGATGCCTCCCAGGCCGATGTTATCCAGCCGCGAGAAGCCCAGGCAGGGGTACGCCATGCCCCGGTCCACCAGGCCCATCCCCAGGCAGTTGATGGTGATTGCGTCCGCCTGTTCTTCCTGCAGCAGTTGAACCAAGGCCAAGTACATCCTCGAAGCCTTGATGATCTCTTCCCGGGTTGGTTCGACAATTTTTTCCGCTTCGTTGATCCAGCGCTCGGCGTCGGCCAACGCGGCGGCTTCATCGGCGGCGTGGTAGGCATCCACCAGCCGCTGGCCATCGATGTTCAGGATTTGAGTACCGAACTTTTCCTTGATGGCCTGGACATACTCGGCGTTGGGTGGGGATTGATGGATATACAGCACCTTGGCTTCTTTCAGGCGATGGATCGCGCGGAACGGGCGCACCGCGGTCGCCAGGTCGTTGTAGTCCCCGCTGGGGAGGCATTCAATCTTCTTCCCTTGCCGCTGCCGTGCGGCGATGGTGTGCCACTCGTGGCCCGAGTAGAGAGGCGCGAAGAAAATCATGGGATGGTTCAGGGTCAGGAGTTGATCGATAATGCCCCCCACTCCCATCCCCAGATGGATCGCCAGAATTCCATCCACATCCTTGAATTTTTCCATCACCGGCTCCAGCGGGGTGCTGGCCGTTACCAGTCCGGCATCGACAAACTCGATATCTTCCAGCGCGGGTTTCAGGTTGGCGAACTCGGCCTCGAAGCGCTTCATGTCCCCTTCCAGATCGACCGTGGCCATGGGCCAGCCGGGATGGGAATTGCCGACATAGAGCCGCCCCACCCGCGCCGGGGTGCCCCCCACCTTCAGTTTGGGTACCGCCGGCAAGGCGCTCAGCATCACCGGCCGCATGAGTGAATGCATGCAAACCGCCCCCATCGCGGTTCCACTGATAAATTGTCTGCGTTTGATTTCTCCAGCCATAATCCTTCTTCCTTCTTCACGGTTAAGATCATCGAATTGCATGGGGCTATTCTCGCATGGAGAAAGAAGGAAGGTCAAGCAAGCGCAAGATTTTTTTCGCCCCAAGTTGATGAGAGAAGATCCCGATTCGTCAGGGAAAAGGACCGGAGAACAAACCCGAAGAGAAAAAATAAAAAAAACCGCCTCTGGTTTACAGAAACGGTTGGTTTGGTCGATGTTGGTGGAGCGCAAGGGATTCGAACCCTCGACCCCTACCTTGCGAAGGTAGTGCTCTCCCAGCTGAGCTAGCGCCCCACATTGACGTTACAGAGTATAGTGAGGTTCACCCCATTCGCAAGGGGCGAATCGCGGACCCCGCGATTTTTTTCGGAAGAAATCGCGGTGGCGAGGGCGTAGTCCCCCTCGGTCCCAAATGGGCCGGCAAGGGCGGCTGGACCATGATTGCCCCCCTTGGAATCCTGAAACCGCGCCCGTTTTGGCCACCGTATTCTTGCGCTAGTGCACAACATGCCACGTTTTGCCTTATCTTCCTGTATTTTCGGGATTTACCGCATTTTACTCCCAACCGGTTTCCACAGAACAGCACTTTTCCCGTCATTTCCCCAAATTTTTTCGACTCGTTTTATTGTTTTTGTGATATATCACGGGGGAGGGCCTATTGGCGAAGACAAGCGAGGGATACCAGGGTAGGGTACAGGATATCGCCGTGGATGCGGTGTAGGAGCGAATCGCAAGCAACGACGTCTCCCGTTGCAGCCAATCCGGTGCATGACAAAGCAGGCGGGACTTGCTGTACACCCACCCAACTATGGCCCGCCGTCTTTATATAGGATAAAAGCCATCCACAAAGGGGAGTGGCTTTATCATAGTCTGTTATTTGGAGAAGATCATGGAACCTCGAATGTCTTGTTCAGTTTGGTTCGTCAAAATCCAACGAACCCCATACCCACCGATCATCAGTTTCAGAGCATTGTCATTTTTTCTGGCCAGCCCCAAACCACCGCCATCTCACAATGGGAGTGGCTAAGGCAGGATTGAATCCCACGCATCAATCACAGAGATCAGGACAATGAATTACGATACGCAGCAAAGAAAAATGAAGAGCCGATCGCCTTATCGATCGATAACTACACACGCGGACCTCTGTTCATGATTTCATTATTTCATTACAATCCATGGAGAAAATTAATATGATCCGTGCACTCCTTCATACTTTATTTTCAATATTCATTTTGCATTTCACGTATGGCGATATAATTTCTAATCAAAAATACTACGGCGTTACTATGAGGCCCTTATTGGACAAGTTCGAAATCACTCTATGCGATTTCAATGGCGATTCTTGCGACGATATCATCTTCAATAATTCAAAACAATATTTATTTAGTCTACATAATGCGTGGAAAGGGGATCCAGAAATATTTTTGACTCTTGCCGATTTTACATTTCGCTTGCGAGGGGTCATCCATCCCTATTTCAGTTTTGTGAATGAGAAATATGCTTCTCATCATTTTAAAGAAAGCCGCGATGGCGCAACACGGGAACTCCTAGCCTTTGCATACAACAATACCCTAAAAATAATTGGGTATATGACCGATCCATTTTTCAGAGAGGAGTTTTCTTATTTCACCAAAGATGTAACTCTACCGATAGAAGACCGCGAAACGGTCCAGGCGATTTACATCGATTCTTTTTACAATTCTTCCTTGCTGGATGTACTACTGATCATTGCTTCAGAAGATCAACCCCGTGCGATTCTTTGCCATTTTTTCTCGTCGATGACATCTAAATTGGATATCGAGGAAACGCATCTACTGAAATCATTGCCTCTACGCATTCATACCGCCCACCTTAACACGGATGCGACTCCCGATTTGATGATGGAATACCCTGAGGGATTGCTGATTTGGCTTGTGGATGAGAATGGAGGGTTTTCTCCAAACCGGCCAGAGTTAAATCATTTTCTTCCGTTTCCCCATGGGTATCAAAATGTCACATCCATTATGCCCAATCCATTTCCTAATGTCTATTGCCTTTTTGCTGTCCACCAAGAAGACAGTAATGATTCCCTGCTTCTCGCCCTGAAATCCAGCGTTTTAGATGGGTCTTTCCATTTGGAAACAGTTCCTTTCCCAGAGGGGGAAGAAATCTTATCACAGAGCACACATACATTCTTTTCCTTCAGAGAAGACGATCGCACGATTCCGATTCTCATTTCTGGCAAACCCTACGAGTTTGGTTCCATGGCAAATAATCCCTACACGATTTATCAAATGGATGAAACGTTGGAATTCGTTCCAATCCAGATATTTGATATCGATCCATTCCTCGACATTCATAATCCAGAATCACGCTTGTACTTAAATCGCCCCTTAGCTATTGGCGATTTGAATGGGGATGGTACCTCGGATGTGCTGTTTAGTTTGGTTCGTGAAAATCCAACGAACCCCGTACCTGCCGATCAACATCATCAAAATATTGTCATTTTTTCTGGTCAGCCCCAAACCACCGCGATCCCGGCGCGGGAGTGGATGCGGCAGGATTGAATCCCACACCAACAGAAAAACCTTGGGAAGAGTTCATCTTACAAAGTAGCGAGCGGAGCCCCATTTTCCGCCAAGACAGTTCATGCGATTCAACCCATCGACTCGGAGGACATCATCAAAGCCATCGCCTTAAGCCTCTGTCTCGTTTTCAGCGTCATCCCGACCTATTCAGATGAACGATTCAATGTTCCACAACTCGGTCTATCCGATGGATGAGGGCGTCAATCGCAAGGCTGGTTCATCCAGACAACCAAAGGAAGGTGTTTCTCCTTGGGTGGAGAATACCAAAAAAAGCCTGCGGCGGCGGCCGCAGGCTTTGGGTTGTGGCATAAAAAAATCGGGAGCCTTAGGAGGTTTTCCCGATCGCGTACAGCGTCTTGTTTGTGTTTTCCGCCCGTAAGGCACTACGATTGAAGAACAGGTGCCGCAGGATGGGGCGGAGGGTGTCGCGCAGTTCCTTGCGCTCCACAATGATATCGATCATGCCATGCTTGAGCAGAAACTCCGCCCGTTGAAAGCCTTCCGGCAGTTTTTGGCCGATGGTCTGCTCGATCACGCGGGGGCCGGCAAAACCAATCAGGGCCTTCGGTTCAGCGATGATAATATCCCCCAAGGCGGCAAAACTTGCCGCAACCCCACCCATAGTGGGATGGCAGATAATGGAAATAAAGGGGATGCCATGCTTTTTGAGCCGACCAACCGCGGCGCTGGTCTTGGCCATCTGCATAAGGGAAAGCATGCCTTCATGCATCCGGGCACCGCCGCCCCCCGTGGAGACAACCACCAGCGGGATGTCGTCGGTCAACGCCCGTTCGGCCGCCCGGGTGATCTTCTCAC
>JAVFAP010000089.1:0-9953 GCA_034002445.1 bacterium
CCCAGCGCAGGAGCCGGCGGCTGCAGTCCAGGTAGGCCACCTAGAGGTAAGCGAGCAGGCTGCTAACACGGCCGAATTCCAGATCAATATGTTTACCAGAGCGCAGCAGTTGGATGAGATCGCGAATGGAGGCCTGCTTGCGTTCTACCCCTTCCTTCTTCTCTTCTTTTTGATGTGTGATGAATTTGAGATGATTAACAGCTTGTAGTTTGCGGTACAGCGCGGCCAGGCTCTCTTTGTTCGCGCCCAGGTCGTCCGCCATGTCCTTGACCTCGGCGGGGGGCATGTCTACCAGTTTCTTCAGCCAGTTTTTCCCGAAATGATTATAAAGGATATACGCGGTTTCGATGGCAGTGGCATGCAGGTTGAGTTCATCCTGCAAGGTGGCGATATCTTCGACCTCGATCTCGGTAATGGGGATTTTCACTTCCAAATCCACACTGACACCCCGGGTGAGGGCGGACTCGGGGTCCAGGGTGCAGATCATCACCTTGGCAGGGAAGAGGTTCTTGAGGCCTTTGACAAAACTGTCTTTTTCCACCCCGGATTCCGAACGGGTTTGCCAGCCGTACTCGCTGTGCATGTCAAAGATCAGGTTGACCGCTTTTTGATTGCGGATCAGGCCCGCCAGGACGAGGCGTGTGAGAAAAGTCTTGCCCGTCCCAGTCTTGCCGAAGATGCCGTTGGAGCGTTCGATGAAGCGGTCCAAATCCAGGCAAACCTCCACCGCGTCCATATCCAGGGGCGAGCCCAGGTTAAAGAAGCGGGATGGGGCCTGGGCTGCCTCGCCGCCAAACACCTTGGCGATATCCTCCGCGCTGGCTTCGCGCACGGGGGAAAAGTGGGCGGGGATGCTTTTGACAGGGCGGAGATGCTCGTCCCGTTTGAATTGGACTAGTGGCAGGCGGTCCACCATCAGCAGAGGCCGGAGTGAGACCGTGGCATAGGTATGGTCGCCCGCGAGGATATCACCAAGCAGGGAGGCGCGTTCCGGAGGATCGCGCAGAATGGCCGGGCTGGAAGCGTCCAGACAGGCGTCGGTGATCATGCTGAAAAAATCGAACTCGGCGCCGTGCACCACGACAAATTTGCCCGCACGGACCTGCTCGATGGAGCAGGCGGGATTCAGCCGCATGGTGAGGCCTTCGGTCAGCGAGCCCGAGGTAACGATGCCGAGGGGGAGATGGGTTGGGTTTTTCATGCGTCGTATCCCGTTTCCAGCCGGGTGATGAGGCGGCGGAGGGTATCGTAATCGTCCCGATAGAGATCGGAGAGGGCCTTGCCAATGCGAACGAACTCCGCTCGTTGGTGGTTGTGGGCCCGGATCATGGCGCGGCAGACGGTGAGCAGAAGCTCTTCCGGCGCCGATTTGCCGCAATCGTGGAGATAGCGGAGAAAGCCCGGCTGCTGGCTGATCCGTTGGATTTCCTCTTGCGTACAAAGGCGGACATGGGCATGCATGGGCGGCGGGGTGGCGGGCAGGCCATAGACAAATTGCTGTGCATGCCACTCGCCGATCAGGATGGCCTGGAACTGGTTCTTCAGCAGTTGGGCGAGATGGGGGTATTTCTGGGCGATTTGCTCTTCCGGCAGGCCCAGCGCGGTGGGGCGGCGATGGGGATCCAAACTGGTGGTTTCCACATGGTAGACCACACAGGCACACCCCTCGGGCACGCCCGCTATCCCAAACGAGCCAAAAGGGAATGGGGGCGAGCCGGGCAGGCTTTGTCCGGTAATTTCGGTGGTGCTGGTATAGATGACTTCGCCGCTGGCTTCAATCACGGAACGATCGTTCTCCAATCCAAGGGTGGCATGAATCCCTCTTCCATCGTATTGTGAAAGAGGGGCGGCGAAATGAAAAGGGCCTGGGCCTGGGATACGGGGAAATCCCTTGATTCCATGAATTGAATCGCAACACGAGGATGCGAAAAGAAAATTGAAAAAAAAGAAAAAATTTTGAATTCGCCGCTTGATTTTGGGGGGGAGGCGGTTATTATTTTCATCGTCGTTAGGGGCTGTAGCTCAGCTGGGAGAGCGCTTGAATGGCATTCAAGAGGTCAGGGGTTCGATCCCCCTCAGCTCCACTTCTTTCGCAAAACCAACCTCCGAGAGATCGGGGGTTTTTTCATTTTATCCCAAAAGCAAATGTCCATCGTTGCACTCCAGCCCATCATACTCAATCAAAGATAAACCCTGGACACGGATTCTCTCATCCGTGTCCAGGGTTCTGTTTGAATCAATTCATGGATTTATGTTCGTTGTCCTGCGGGGCGTTTGTTGGCTTTCAGATTTTGGTCGAAGGCCTCGCCTAAAGCTTTGAGGCGGGCCATGATCTCGGGGTGCTGCGCTTTGACATCCTCGATTTCCCGGTTATCGCTGCCGATGTGGTAGAGGGCAAAATCGGTTTTGGCCTGACTGTACTTGGCGGGTTTGCCCTTGGTCCCGCCGGGACGGCCATCCATGGTGCGGTAGGGATGGGGGAAATGGAGTTTCCACTCGCCTTGGCGCACCGCCTCCAGGGTGTCGTTCCAGTAAAAGTAGTAGGCGTCGTGGGGGTTTTGGGCCCCGACTTCTCCCACGAGGAGGGGCCAGACATCCTGCCCGTCGATGGGATGGGCTGGGAGTTGGGCCTGGATCAGGCCCGCCAGGGTGGGGAAGAGGTCGATGGTCATCAGGGGCTCGGTACAGACACGGGGCCTGAGGGTACCAGGCCAGCGCATGAGGCAGGGTACCCGGCAGCCGCCGTCCCAGGTGGTACCCTTGCCCTCGCGCAGTGGCAGCGCGATGCCGGAGTGCTCGCCATAACTCAGCCAGGGGCCGTTATCGGAAGTGAAGATCACCAGGGTGTTTTCATCTAACCCGTTGCGTTGGAGGGTTTCCAAAATTTGGCCCACAGACCAATCAATTTCCATAATCACATCGCCATAAAGCCCCCGCTCACTCTTGCCCTTGAACGCGTCGGAGGCAAAGAGGGGCACATGGGGAAGGTTGTGCGCGAGGTAGAGGAAAAAGGGATTTTCCTTGTTTTTTTCGATAAATTGGACCGCGCGGGTGGTGTAGTCGCGGGTAAGGTTGGTCAGGTCAGGATTGGTGGCGATGGTGGTTTCGCCCTCGATCAAGGGCAGATCGGCCCAATTTTCAGGCGACTCAGGGTGAAAAGGCCACATGTCGGTTGAGTAGGGAATGCCGTAGTATTGATCGAAGCCATGGCGGGTGGGTAGAAATTGTGGGCTGTCGCCCAGATGCCACTTGCCGAAGATGGCAGTGGCGTAGTCTTTCTGCTTGAACAACTCGCCAAGGGTTATTTCTTGCTCGTGAATGCCGATTTTGCTGTTGGGGCCGGGTGCGCCCTGGATGCCGATTCGGTTGGGGTAGCAACCAGTCAGCAGAGCGGCGCGAGAGGCGCCGCACACCGGTTGGGCAACATAAAAATCGGTAAAACGCACGCCTTCCCGTGCCATGTTGTCTAAGTTGGGTGTCGTATATCCTCGCGCGCCATAGGTACCCAAATCGGCATAGCCCAGGTCATCGGTAAATATCAGGACAACATTTGGCAAACGTGTTGCCTTGGCCGCTGCCGGGCTATAGCCCCATCCGGGGGCGGCCAAGGCAGCGCTGCCCAGGGCGAGTTGTTTTAGAAAATCGCGGCGGGAATTGATCATGACTTTATCCATCTCATTTTCCCTTTCTTGTTCTCATCACTCCACCGTGGTCTCGAGGAGCAGGGTGTTTTTCCACTGGGCGGTGGATTGTTCGGTTCGCAGGATGACAAAACTCATCTCCTGGTCGGCTGGATTATCGGGGCAGGTGCCGGTGATGATTTGGAAGGGATGGGGCGAGGTGATGTGCATGCTGAGCACACCCTCGGTATCCCGCAAATGCCAGCGCAGGGTAATCCCCGATTCTCCGGACGCCAGAACTGGCTGGTTCAAAAATTGGTAGCCACCCTGATCGGGTAGGGTGGTACAGGGCTGAGTCTCCAACCCGGTGGGTTGGAGTTCGCCACGGATGTGGTAAATCAAGTCATAGACATGAGGCCCGTCGCTGTAGGCGGAGACGGCATCGATCAGCCCCGCGGGCAGCAGTTCTGTTTGGCGCTGGATTTCCACTCCAGGATAGACAGGCCCAGCCAGGGCGGCGATGCGATGCTCATCATAATGGAGAAGAGAGCCTCCCTGGCGCGCTTGGGTTTTGCCATCGACGACAAGCATGTTATGCGCGACGGGAGAACGAAACCACTGGTTGAGAGCGATCCCATAGCCAGAGGTGCCCAGATCGGGAATCAGGATGTGATCCTGGGCAAAGAGCATCAGGTTGAGGCGGTCCAGGTGATCGTGCCCGCCGCCGTAGGGGCCGTATTTCAGCAGGACATTCACCGTGTCATTGCGTAGGACCGCAAGGCCGGAATGGGGAAAAAGGGTGCTTTCCAGGGCTTCAGGCGCGGCTGGCGGCAATTCGCTGGGCCCATAAAGTAGGGCCTGCTCGCTGGCGCGGGGCTGGGTTTGGTAAAAATTAGCCAAGGCTTGCAAGACAGACGCATCCTGGAAGAGGTGGGCGGCGATTTCGTAATAGGGGGTGCGGGAGGGGAGGTTCTGCCCTGGCCAGCAATCATTATTGGCGGGTAGTTCGCCATTGGAGAAGGCCAGACGCAGGGGCGCAGTATACATCATCAAGAATTTCTCGGTGTCGGGCAAGGGATGCTGTTGTGCACGCGCCGCGATATAGAGCGGTTCGAGGGAGGATATGGTGTAGTAATGGTAACTGATGGAGCCCTCGTACCAGAAGCCATCCTCACTCACGCCATTTTTGATCTGCTGGATCAGGCCGAAAGGGCCATCGATGGCCGCCGCAATGAGTTCCTGATCGCCCAAGGCAAACCCCACCAGGCCCACTGCGGCGTTGTGCCAGCAGTGAATGTTATGAATGGTGCCGGTTTGCTTGTGGATAAATTGGGCGTCGGGGAGAAAGTACTGGGTCGCGATGGCTTCGCGGTCCGCCGGGGTCAGATCGGGGCAGATATCCCAGTAGGCCACCGCCAGGCGGCTGAGTTGGGTGGCTTCATCCAGGGATTGTTCACGGATAATACCCTTGCCCGCATGACTGCCGTGGGGCTGGAATTGAGTAAAATTTTCGGCGTACCACAGCAGCATCTTTCGGACATAGTCGAAATAACGTGGCTCACCAGTTAAACGATACAGAATGCCCGCCGTTTCACAGGCTCCCGCGATCTGGCTGTGTACCGCCGAGCGCCAGCAGTCATCATAGGGCGAACCGGTGTAATTTTGACCGCAGCGCGCGCAGTGATGCCGGGTTGGGCTGGTGGGATCAAACGTCAGTTGGTGACCCTTCTCGCAAAAATATTCATGCAGCCATCCAGTCACACCGAGGGGAGGGGTTTCGTAGAGTGCGGCAACGCGATCAAAGGACGCCTGCTGTTTTTCAAAGGCTTGCTTGGCCCAAGCCTGGGTTTGGATTTTCTGCTGGACAGCAGCCCAATCCACCCCACGTGGACCAGGGTCAGGCACAACGGCCAAGGCGGTGGAACAACAGAACACAAACAAGATAAGGTGCAAGATCGATCGATTCATTCAACTCCCCCATTACGAGTGGATTTGCGACATTTTTTTATACTGTGGGATGAAGGGAAAAAAGTAAAGGACCGTGGGTAGTGGATAGATGTTGGATGAGGGGTTTGAGGCTGCGGGGTATCGGTGGGGTTTCTCCCAGAACAAAAATATGGCATTGAATCAGCGCTGAAAGCGCGTCCCTTGGATAGCGAAGCGGGAAATCCGCGGAGCGGATGGAACGCTGGAGCGGCACCGCAGCGGGTGGACCTACCGTGGCAAGCCAATGCCCTGTGATTATGGGTATTCACCGCCCCCAGCATGTTCCATAAAACAATCCGCCCAGGGTAACGCCCAGGGTTCCGCCTTTTTTTCAAAAAATGGTCTCCCCCCCGGGCTATTCAAGGGACGGCCCTTCAGGCCTCAACAAATCCATGATAATTAAACTGATGAGCGCTGAAAATGCTCTCCTGGATAGCGGAGCAGTGAACTTACGGAGAAATTGAGTATGAAAAAAGGAATCCTCTTTTCATTGGTTATTTTTTTGGGCTTGGCTTTTGAAACCGGAGCCGGGGAGAATGAGCAGGTCGAGAAAACGGTGCGGCAGGCGCTGGGGTTCATGGAAACCTTGCAGCGGGGAGGGGGTTGGGCGATGGGCTGGAGCGAGGACTTGGCGCTTACCTTTGGCGAACATCAAGTCCAGCCCACGGAAATCATCACGGTGCAGCCCCCCGCCACGCCCGGCATTGCGGGGATCTACCTGCGGGCGTATCGCGTACTGGGAGATGCCCATTATCTTGACGTGGCGGAGGCTGCTGGAAAGGCCCTGATTACGGGGCAATTGGACTGCGGTGGTTTTCCGCACGAATTCAAGCCAGGAGACAGCAAGAGCCGATCAGGAACTTTTGATGACGATGTCAGCCAAAGCGCAACCCGTTTCTTGATGGATCTGTGGAGCGTTACAAAGAATCCTGCCTACCAACATGCCGCCCAGCGCTGTCTCCAGTTTATGCTGGATGCCCAGTACGCCAATGGCGGCTGGCCGCAGGCCTATCCATTGCGGAACAATACGTACTCCAATTATATTACCTTAAATGATGACGCCATGATGGATGTGATCCGCACATTGTTCCAAGCGGCGAAGGTGTTTGATGAACCTGCGTATGCCAAGGCCGCCATCCGAGGCGCCGACTGCCTGCTGGCGTTACAGGGAGATGAGCCGCAGGGAGGCTGGGCGCAGCAGTATACGCCGGACGGCTTCCCCGCGCCTGCCCGCCGGTTTGAACCGGTCGCGCTTTCGTCGCATGAGACGGGGATGGTGTTGCGGATGCTGGCAGAGGTGTATCGGGAAACGGGGGATAAGAAATACCTGCGTAGCGGCAAGCGGGCGTTTGACTGGCTGAAGCGGTCGCGGTTGGCAAACGGGAAATGGGCCCGGTTCTATGAATATAAGACAAATCATGATCTGTATTGCACAGAAAAAGGCGAGATTATCCGCGATGTGGCTCACGCGCGACCGGGTTATGGATGGCAAGGAATGTATTATTCCGAAGCGGTTGAGGCATTGTTCCACCACCTGCTGGCTCTGCCCGTTGCGGAGCGGGAGCAGGCGTTCGTGCAATCCAAACCCAATAGGGATCGGCTGCTGGAACGAGTCTTACCGATTATGGAAGAAATGGACGCCCAAGGGCGGTGGCTGGATCCGATTTCGAAGACGGCGAAAGATGTGTACGCCAGCCGGGTTGGGGAGGTCAAACAGACCCATAAGATCGACAGCGGGACATTTGTACGAAATGTCGGATCAATGGTAGACTATTTGTCTGTAAGAGAGTAGGATCGTGGATACATGAGCGTAGGCAACGCGCCGGATGGCGCGTTGCCTACGCCCGTAATTCTATCCAGCCACTTTTTTGGCGATATAGGCGCCGCCACGGATATCGGAACCGGTGTATTCTTCAACAACTTCCAGACCGGCGGCTGAGAGGGCGGCGATGTATTCTTCCCGGGAAAATAGGCCGATTTCCATCGATTGATTGTGGTAGGTCACGCCTTCGGTTTTGCCGAGGAGGTGGTGAAATATCACTTCCACCAGGTTAGGCGCTTTGAGGCGAACTTGTTCAAGCCGGGCGATTTTCAAATCCGGTTTATCCACGGCATCGACGACAAGCAGTTCCTGGAACTCTTCCACGGTACTCCACGGGGTAATCAGAACCAGTCCATTGGGCCGTAGATGGGCCGCAATACGTTGCATGGCCGAATGCAGGTTCGGCACCGTTTTGACAAACCCGATGGAGCCATAGAGGCAGATCAGGGCATCAAATTCCGGCTCGATAGAAAAATCGATCAAGTTTCCCTGGTAGAATGCCAGGGTAGGGAACTTGGAGCGAGCCCGTTTGAGCATATCCTCGCTGAGATCGAGTCCGGACACATGAAAATCCTCTTGGAAATAAGGGACATGCCCGCCCGTGCCGCAGGCCAGCAGCAGCAGATCGGCGGATGCGGGAACGCCGTGTTTGGCAAGCAGTTCTTTCACTTTGGCCGCTTCGGGTGCGTATTCTTTGTCTTTGACATACAGGGAATCGTAATAGGTGGATATCACCTCAAATTCGGAATACACCGGAATTCTCCTTTGCTGGTTATAAAATGACAAACCAGGTATTTTATCGTGACGTAATCGATTCCGGCAGGGGAATCATAATAAAACGATAAAATTTGAATACGCGATAAAAGCGCATTTTGTGATCGCAAAGCGAGGAATTGGGTAGCGCAACGCCCAGGGTTCCGGTCATTTTTTTTCAAAAAATAGTCCCCCCTTGGGCTATCCAAGGAACGCGCTTTCAGCGCTTATCGATATTGAATTCCGAGCAGAATACGGATGGAACCCTGGAGCGACGCGCAGCAACGCTGTAAAGCATGGGCTCAACACAAACGGAGGGTGGGTTCAAAGCGCCAACGGCGCGTAGCCCACCATCATACCATACCACGTTTGCCGTAAAACCAATCCCCAACCGACCTATTCAACGGGTAAATCCTATCTGCCCTCAACAACAAACCGTCCATTTTATTCGAGCAGCGCTTAAAACGCGCCACCTGGATAGCGAAGCGGGGAATCCGCGCTAGCGGATGAAACGCTGGAGTGGCGCGCAGCAACTTTGTAAAACATGATCTCATCCTACAAAATACTAAAATAAACAATTATTCAATTGGTTGTACTCCACCACCCACTGTCTTATTCCCGGTCAGGGGAGAAGAGGGTGTCTAGTTCATCCAGGGTTGTGTCATCCAGTTGCAGATCCTTGGCGCCGAGGTTTTCGCGGAGTTGTTGCAGTTGGGTTGCGCCGGTGATAACGCTGGCGATACTCTCTTGGGCCATGATCCAGGCGAGCGCCAGTTGGGAACGGGTGCAGTGCAGCCGGTCGGCGATGGCTTTCATCTGGCGGACAATCCCTAATATCTCCTCTTGAAAATAGCGTTTGCGCAGCCAGGCCTCGTGTTCCAGGCGGGAGCCGGCGGGGATGCCGTTGTCGTATTTCCCGGTCAAGACACCATAGGCCAGCGGGCTGAAATTGACCGCTCCCATGCCGTTTTCGATCAGGGCAGGTTGGACATCCTGTTCGAATTTCTTGCGCGCCAGCAGGTTGTAGCGGGGCTGCTCCACCTGGGGGTGAGCGGCGTTGATCTCGTCGCAGATTTCGTGGGCGTCGCGGATTTGATCGCCCGTCCAGTCGCTGGTTCCCCAGTATAAGATCTTCCCCTGGTGGATCAGGTCGTTCATCGCCCGGACGGTTTCCTCCAAGGGTGTGTCTTCGTCGTAGCGGTGGCAGAAGTAGATATCGAGGTACTCGGTTCCAATCCGCCGCAGGCTTTGGTCAATCGATTCCATGATATGCTTGCGGGACAGGCCACGGTCGTTGACATCGTCACTCATGGGGAAAAAGACCTTGCTTGAAAGAACCAGGGTTTGCCGGGGAAAATCGCGGAGAATCGAGCCCATACAGCGTTCAGCCTCCCCCTTGGCGTAGACATCGGCCATATCGAAAAAGTTGATTCCCGCTTCAAAGGCTTCGGTCAGGATAGTGCGGATCAATTCGGGATTAGTGACATGATCTCCATAGGTGATCCATCCTCCCAAACCCAAGACACTGACCTTGGTGCCGCAATGGCCCAGGGGCCGGTATTGCATTGATGCATGGCTCATTCCAATTTCTCCTACTCTGATTGTAAGGTGCCTAATCGCCGCTGAATTTCTCGGAGAACATGCCGGGAAAGGGTTTCATCGCCAAAGAGACCGACCCGGATCTTGAGTTGGGTAATGTGGATGGCTTCGCGCTTGAAGTTGATCTCCACCTTTTTGTCTTCGGCTCCTCGAGCCGTCAGGCGGCCGGTAAG
>JAVFAP010000090.1:0-9877 GCA_034002445.1 bacterium
TCTTCCGATCTGAGGGGAGGGACCGGCATCGCCTATGCTCTGGTCTTGTTTCCGTTTACAATACCTCCACCGTAAGAAAACCGAGCGGTGTACTCTTTATTGGCAGAGGCTGCGTGTTGTGCTTTAAGGCCAGGATATGAAAAATCGACCTTCCTCCCCAGATTCCGATTCTCATGTGAAGAAATCGGTTCCTGCTTCTGGTCTCCAGGGTATGACGGAGCATTTGGAGCCGGGCCGTGTCTCCGGCTTGCGGGAACCCTCCCGCCCGGTGCTGTTGAAGGCGGATTTTCCAGGAAGGGCCTCCCGGCGGCGGAGTCGGCGAGTTGTGCGAACTGACACCATCTCTGGCATTTACTACCGCATCGCGCGGCAACGGATGAAGCGGCGGGCCGCGTGGTATACCGGGATTTTTCTTGTCTTATTGGTTTTTGCCGTGCTGGGGATTGGATTCTTTGCAGTGAACCGGGCAAAAACAGCCCAGATTTTGCATTGGGTTTCCAACGGGTTGGAGATGTTGCGGTTTGATCAGGTTGATGAAGCCGAAGCCTCGTTTGACCAGGCCTTGGCGGTTTACCGCCACTACCATGTTTGGTATCCCGATTTGTGGTGGAAGAGTGATGCGCTGGTATTTCATGCCATGCTGCGGGCGGCGCAGGGGTATCGCAGCCTTGGGCTGTATCAAAAAGGATTGGATGTTTTTCAGGTGGTCGCCCTGCACAACACGCGGGGTTTGCATACCTGGGTGGGCCGTATGATGAAAGAGGGGCTGGATGAATTTGTGGATGAAAGCCATTGGTCCCTGCGGGATATGAACGCGATTTATGAGATTCTGCTCCAAACCCCTCCCGCCTACTGGGGTGCGAGCGAGGCGTTGGTTGTTCATGCCACCGAAAAAGTGGGTTTGGTGGTATGGCCGATGAGAGAGCGTTTTCGAACCCTGCGTGCGGTGATGTCATGGACTCCTGGCCCAAAAAACTATGCCTGGTTCTTTGAGCGAGCAGTGACCGAGACTGGCGTTGTCATCTATGGTACGCCGCAACCGATGGAACCGGGCGACGTTTATTGTATGGTGGATGGCATGCGCTTCTATTTTGTTGAGCATCTGCCTGGTCCTGTTCCCCTCTTTTTTGCTCCCATGCCGGAATCCCATCTTGCCCGGTTGCAGTGGTATTGCCGGACCAATCAACCGTGTTTGATCTTTGGGATAATGCGGGATTTCCAGTTTTTCTTGACCCGAATCGATGGAATTTTGCTCTGTGAACCGGGCACGGTGGAGCAATTCAACCACCATTTCCCCAAAAATTTATGGTAATTCGAGCCCTGTTTCCGCAACACAGGATATTGCCGCCTCAGCGAGTGAAGGAAAGGAGATCTGGAGAAGTGGGGGAAATTTCCCATTTTTGAGAAAACGAAAAAAAATTCCAATATATGGAAGGATTCATCCGTTATAAACCCATGATATAGGGCTGATATTGGCAAAGAAATTGCCAAAAATGGTGTCTGGAAAGGGAGGAGAAAGAGCAATCTTTTGGTGGAAAGCGGTGGAAACTTGCAAAAAAACAAGGATTTATAAAGGAAAACGTGTAAAAATAAGATGGTTCTCCTGGTTTGCTTCGCTTGAATAATGGAAAGAAGAGCGTACCATAATTTTGGGTTATATGGATAAGAATGGCAAAAAAATATCTTGGCACAACGCAAGATCATGTTGACAAGCGAAAATGGATATTTTATTCTTAACGCGTTTTGACAAGACTGCGGCATCGCTGCGTGTTGGGGAAATTGAGGGAATTCCCATCGGGGTGTCAATAGGGGTTTATAGATGAAGCGTCACCACGGGAATCTCCTGGCTCGGCCATCCTTGCGTACCATGGCTACTCATTTTGTGCGCGAGGGTAAGGATGCGTGTGTGCTGGTATGGACCACGCCCAAGCAGGGAACGAAAAAAAATCGTAGAACCAAACGAAAACAGGCGAATCGCGGGGGTCTTGAGGTTATGTTGACAGTTCTGTTTATTGTAGCGTACTTTTTTCATGCTGCTTTTATTCTGCCAATGAACCGTTTCAAAATCCTAAGTCATTATACAGCCAGCGTGTGCTGTGGAATTGTGGTTGCTCTTCTCTTGGTGACCGGCTTTGCGCAATGGCCCAGCCCCACCGAGCCGTTGGAACTTTCGGGATTGTTATCGGTCCCGGATTCCTCGGATTATCTGGCGTGGGCGGAAGAGAGTGGGGAGGAGGAAGGAAGCCAGATTCCGCCGGAGTTATATCCCAATTATATCGATCCCATGGTCCAGGATCCCCTGGTGGTTGCCGCGGTGGCATTACCTGGTGAAACGTGGCGGGAACCGCGGGAAGAGGAAATACCGCTGGACCAGATTGAAATTGCGGCCCTGTCATCCTCCGCACTGACGCCGGTTGAAGAGAAGGTGAAACCCGATGTAAAGCCGTTGAAAGAGAAACCGGTGGCCCAGGTTCCCTTGAGCAAGGGGGTGTATCATCAGATCCGCGCGGGAGACAATATGTGGGATTTGGCGCGGGCGTATGGGGTTAGTCATAATAAATTGGTGGTTTACAATCAAAATATCGATCCCTCCCGGTTGATGCCGGGGCAGAAAGTCTTTATTCCAGGAGCCGATTCTCCTGTTCCGCAGACCCCGAAAAAGCAGCGGATGGCCTTGCCCATTCAGGGGCGGGATATTTATGTGATCTCCGAGTATGGGTTGCGGAAGCACCCGATCGGGGGGGATATCCGGTTCCATCGTGGGGTGGATTTACAGCCGGTGTATATTGGAAAACCGGTCTACGCGGTTCTGGATGGCGTGGTCACATATTCTGGCCCTCGGGGTGGAAAAGGGCTGGTCATCCAGTTGAAACATGAGAATGGCATCGAGACGATTTATGCCCATAACAGTCAGTTGCTGGTGAAGCGGGGAGAGAAAGTGAAGCAAAACCAGCAAATTGCCAAGGCTGGCAGCACAGGCTACAGTACGGGCCCCCATCTCCATTTCGAAGTCTGGGAGAACGGGAAGCATGTCAACCCGATGAAATACTTACCGAAGATGAAAAGTCCATCGACTCGTTCGTACTATTCCAGTTCAAGAAAACGCTGAGTTGGTTGGCCTTCTCCCGTTGTTTTCTCTGATGGACCATGGGCCGAAACGAATCGGTAGCCCGTTTTTATGATCAAAATCCAGAAAACGAATGGATGCGGCTTTTCCGTTCGCCCTATCGCCGTCTGGAATTTGAAGTGGTTCATCATTTTCTCACCCACTATATTACGAAACCAAGCCATATTGTCGATTTAGGTGGAGGACCAGGGCGATATGCCCTGGCTCTCGCCAAGATGGGGCATCGGGTGACCTTGATCGATCTCTCCCAAGGGAATCTGGCGCTGGCCCGCCGGAAGATCGCGGGAGCGGGCCTTCATCATGCAATCGACATCGTTTGGGGGGATGATCAAGCCCTGACGGGGTTCGAGGGGGGCGTTTTTGACGCGGTTCTGTGTATGGGGCCGCTATACCATCTGCACCACGCGAGGGAGCGACATCGTTGCTTGGAGCAATGCCTGCGGGTATTGAAGCCAGGGGGCCCTTTGTTTGTCACCGCCTATCCGCGACTTTCTTTTTTGCGGGATATGGTCCGTGCCGGGCAGTTTGCTTCTTCTTATCATCACAATCCATCCGAATTCGACGCGGTCATGCGGCAGGGCTATTCTGAGGCGTTCTCGCTGGCCAAGACCTACTTTTGCCATGTGGACGAACTGCGCAGTTGGCTGACCGCTTGCCATTTGGAGGGGATTGAGATCGCTTCCACCCACGGTTTTGTTTCGTTCATGGATGAGCAGGTTAACGCCATCGCGGCTGATCCCGAGGCCTGGAACGTGCTGATCCACTGGGTGCTGGAGACGTGCCGGGATCCCCACGCTCTCGCGATGGCGGAATATTGGCTGGCTGTCGGCCGAAAAACATAAGAGGCTTGCCTGCCTGTCAGTGTCCCTCTTCACTTTCTTTCCGGTCCAATAAGAGTAACCGCCCATCCTTGTATTCTACCCAGGATTGTGGTCCATGTGCTTGCAGGGCCAAGAATCCCGTCTGATAGGTGGTATCGGTGGCCGATACCACCACTTCCTGATTGATTTTTATTTGAACGGACGGTCCCTTGACGGTGATGTCCATCGTAAACCACTCCCCATCCCGGGGAGGATGGCCGGAGGCGGTATGGCGGTTGTAGAGGCTGCCGGTCGGATTGCGGGGGTCGTGATGATCGACCTGGGCTTCGTACCCAACGGGCCAGGGGCGAAGATCCCAAGAAGGATGAGTGGCGCGGAAAAAGACACCGCTATTGGCTTGGGGGCCGGTGCGGACGTGTAGGGACAGGGTGAAATCGGTCAGGGTATCGCAATGAGTAGCCAGGTAGCCGATCCCGTGGCGGATGGAGAGAATGCCATCCTGGATTGTCCAGCGGCCAATCCCCACGGGATACCAGCCATTCAGGTTCCCATTGGGGAAGAGAAGGAACTCCGAGCCCGGAATCCCCGCGGATACAAAGGCGGTGAGGGGATCGGTCTCTGGGGGGCTGGCGGGAGGCCAGTGGATGAAGCGGAACAACAGGAAGCCCGCACAGCAGGGCAGAAGAAGCAGGAGGCAGAGCCATCGGGCCCGGAAGTGTCGCATGGATATCCCTTTGATCATGGATTGGGAGTGGTTTCTTGGTTGGATGGGATAGGTTGGCTTTGTCGGCGCAGCCGGAGGGAGCGGGCGGAATACTTTTCTACCGCCTCGCGGCTGAGGGGCGCGGGATGGAGTTCATTCTGGCTCCAGGCTTCCAGATTGACCGCGTAATAGCGGTCGTTCCTTTGTTCCATGGGGCTGACAGGCAGGATGGAAAGAGCATGGTCCACCGAATCGAGGGGAACCCATTGCAAGTAGGAACTCGAACGCTGGTTATGGACCGCGCCGTTGTCAAGAAAAGAGAGATCCGAGACTGTGATATCCCATTGTGGATCCAGGGAGGGGAATTTTTCGATGGTCTCAAAATACCCCAGAAGATGTTGGGAATGGACGCTTTGGGCCGTGACGGGCCATTGGTTGCTATCTTCCCCATAGAGATCTACCGCGTCTTGCCAGGAGGAAGCGAGGGTGCGATCGACGAACTGGATTTCTTGGTTGGAAAATTTGGGGATTGAATCGCTCCGCAGGATGGCGCGAGTGGATTTGAGGTAAGAACACATACCGGAAATGGCGGATCCGTACTGGGCTAGTAATTCTGTTTCGGCAGGAGTGAAGGAGGGATTCAACAACAGGGCCAATTCCCCTCCAGGGTTCTCGAGAGAACTGTGAGAGCCATCTTTGTACCACGGTTTGAGATAGGTCAGGGCGTTGCGAGCCGGTTCGGAGAACTCCACGTTTTGAATATCGTGAAGATAGAACGCCATGCGTAAAAACTCCCGCTTGATTGGATTGACGCTTTCAAAATGGAATTCCAGGATTTCTTCGGCAGAAAATTGGGGTTTGGATTCCAGCCGTTCCGCCAGCCGCCACGACCGTTCGGTATCTCCCAGGGAGGGGAGATTGATTCCCAGATCAAAGGGATAGAACGATTCTACCGGGCGCTGATTGGCGGAAATGATATAGCCTCGTTTGGGATTGAGAACATGAGGGAGCAAGTTGAAGGGAATATAGCCGACCCAGAGGTCTTCTGTCGTGGAGGCGATGGGACCGGCGGGGGTAATGGCGGAATTGGCGCGGGCAGGGATGGGGATATCGCCCGCCATCCAGTAGCCGATGTTTCCGTTGGCATCACCGTAGATGAAATTCAAGGCTGGGTATTGCCAATGCTCCAGTGCATTGGAAAACTCCAGGGTATCGCGGGCACGCATCATGGAGAGAAAGGCGGTGACCATCTCGGGATTGGGATCGCAGAGCGGAACACGATGAGAGACCACGGCCAAGCCTGGGCTGACCTCCCTGACCAAGTCGTTGACGACAGGGCCCAGGTGGGTTTCCTTCAGGATGATGGTCTCGGGGGTGGCATCTTTGACAAGAATTGTTTCTTCCCAGACGTTCATCGTTTGCACATTGCCGTTAAAACGGGAATTGTTGGGTGCGTGGGGGTCGGTCGGTAAGAGAAGGTGAGCGGCTTGATCCACTCCCAGCGCGGTGGTGCCCCAGGCGACGGATTTGTTCCATCCATTGAACAGCGCAGGAAAGCCGGGGATCCCGATCCCTCGGGCATCGATGGTTTTTCCCACGATATGAAATTCGTAGAAGAGCGAGGGATTCAGGACAGGTAAGCGGGGATTGCAGCACAAAACCGCCCCGCCATCCTGGCTTTTGCTTTGCCCGATGATCCAGGCATGGCTGAACTTGGGGGTGGTCCCCTTGGATTGATGAATGGGGACGGGGAGTTTGTGTAATTGCAAGAAATCACGTAGGCTGCCCAGCCAATCGGAGGTGACGTCCTCTTGCCGCACTACGGCGGACGATTCATCGGATGGATGGGGCTTGGGTGTAGGGCTAGGGGTGGTTCTACCCCTGGTTGTTTTGGACGAAGATTGGACTGGTGGAGCAGGGAATTCGGTCAGAATGTCCTGGAGGCCATCCGGAGGGATCCTTTGGCCCAGATACCACCACAAGGCGATGCTATCCGCAGGGGTCCACGGTTCCGGTGTGAGTTGATAGCGGGCAAAAAATGGATGGATACGTGCCGCGTTTTTCGAAAAATAGACATTGACACCATCCGCGTAGGCTTGGAGCAATCCCAGCGATTCTGGATTCAGGCGGGGGGCCAGGGCTTGGGCGGTGCGGTGAAAGCCCAGCATGCGCATCCGCCGGTCTTGGGCGAGAGTGGAATCCATGCCATCCGTGGAAGGGAGATCGCCAACCAGTTCTGCCCAGCGGCCCTGGACGGCCCAGAGTTGGGAGTACATCTGGAATCCCCGTTGTTGTGCGCTGATATAGCCGAGGCCATAGAAGGCATCGGCATCGGTACCGGCGTAGATATGGGGAATGCCCCAGGCATCGAAGAGGATTTCGATATCCGGGCTGGGCTGGGGCACAGGTTGGGGTGGTTCGGCCCCTCCGGGGTTGGACAAAAGCAAGAACAGGACGAAGAGTAAGGAAAAGACGATGCGTGGTATCATGGGGATTACTCGTAAAAAACAACTTGATTTATGGGTGAATCTGCCACCGGGGGCAGGTTAAAACAAGATCGGCACGCGCATGAACTGGGTGATATGATGAAATGTGATTTGATAGAGCACATAGGGTAACGCGCCCATCGCGCCTACGTACAGGGCCGCGGGGAAAGCCTCTTCGGATTTTATGAGTATTTTGAGATGAGTGAGACACAATAAAAGGGCAAAGGGAGAAAAGAGATCCCAGTCCTCTGGGTAGCCTCGGTCTGGATTCCAGAAGAATGTATAGAGGAAATACCCTCCCGCCAGAGCTAGCCAAAAAAGGATGGGACGCAGTTTCTGCCGCGCGGCCCACGCGCTCAGCGGAAGCAAGATCACTCCCGGCAGGGACAAGTAGAGGTAATTGTTAAAGAGCAACACTAGATGTTGGATGGACCCGATGGCGTAGGAAGGCAAAAACATGGCGCGGTCTGGCCCGACATGAAAGGTTTCGTGCAAACGGGTGAAGAAGCGGACGGGATCCGACTGGTAATAAAACAGGAAAAGGCTGCCCCACAGGAGGGTTTGAGTGGTAAAGAAGACCGACCCGAGAATAATGCTATCAAGCCAGGGAGACTTGCCTCGAATCCAAGGTAATAAAGCGAAGGCGGGGAGCAGCCAGCCGGCCGAGAGGTGCATCCCAAAGAGGAGCGACAGCCACAGCGCCACCGTGCCGATGGAACTTTGGTGGTCCAGGTAGCGTTGCGCATAATACAGGGTGGGGAGCAGCCCCGCGATAAAGATGGGGTAGACCTCGATATGACCGAAGAGAAGAATGGTGAAGCCACCAGACGAGAGCAGGAGAAGCAGCGCCAGCACGCGGGATGCGCTCTGTTGCCACCAGCGGGCACAGAGTGCGTGGAGCCAGCAGAGGCTCCACATGCCCGCCAGGACGGATAATCCGGCTAAGACCGAGGTGGCCAGGACGCGCTCGCTGGCGGGCTGGATGAACCAGCCGGCGGCCAGATAGGCCAGCCGGTGTAAGCCAATGATTAGCGGCTCCCGCATGTATAGATGCCAGACGGGCTCTTGCATGCGGAGGATCCAGTCCTGGCCATCGTTTGTGATGTAGGCGGAACGAAAAAGCCAAAAAAGAAAGCCGGATAGGAGCAAGAGCCCAACGGAGAGCAGCAGGCGAAGATTGGTGGAGACGGACCATTGCATCTGACAAAGCCTCTGAAAAACCGCAAATGCCTTGGGGTGTAAACAACTCACCCCCACTCCATACCATACCAGAGGACATACGAAGGAGGGGATGGAATTGACCTGAAACGCCCACATTACCGAGCCGGGCGAAATCAGATGAAACGCGATGCGGAAGAAGAAGAGCGCGGCGATGGTGTAGACCACGGCAGCGCTGTTGGGGGCCGAGGCTCTGCGCCAGGCCAGGATCAATTGCAGGCCCATCCCGCATTCCAATGCGAGAAGGATGGAGAGAGGCAATTGCACCGACTCAAAGAAAAAGGGCAAGCCTTTCGCGAAGGTAAAAGTCCCCAATGCAAGGAACGTGACCATCGGCCATGAGGAACAATCGATAGAGGGTTTGGTTTGTGTTGTTTGTGCCACAATCCTGACCATTGGAATCCGTTTGATTTTGGTTTCCCTATTGTAGAAGAGAAGCGTCCTGGCGGGTAGGAGACCAGCGTTCGCGGGAACCCGGACCCTGAAGGAAATGTGGATTGGTGTGTGGTCTGAGAAAGGCTGGAGGAGTGGCGGGGGCGGACCACATAATCCGCCCCCCGCGTTTCCGGGGGGCGATGGCTTGTGAAGGGGATTACACGATCCAGATATCGCGTTTTTGTTTTTTGCGAATGGTGGATTCTTCATCCCAGTATTGTTTACGCCGCTTGGCGATGCGAATGGCGGTATGGAATTTCCCCGGCGGATCCTGTGGACCGGGGGACTGGGAAAGAGTGGTACAGGAACATGAGCCATTGAGCATATCCTGTCCGCAGATGGGACAGGCATGTTTAAAATAGATGGTGCTGATTTTGCCCTGGTCGATCCAGTTGAAGACCCGGCGTGGCTCTACCTCGATCTGTTCGGCGAGTTCGAAAATGGTTTTTTGCCCCTCCGCGCGCAAAATTTCCATGGCTTGCTGGATTAGTTGGGCATCGACAATCTGGCATTGTTTGCACATCTTATGGTTGTTTAATTGGGAAAAAGTTCCGCAATACGCACAGTTTCCGTACATGAATTCACCTTTCTTCCCTCGATCCATCCCCCGTTTTTGGGTTTTCGGCGTGTTATTTTGTTGGGGCAGGATGTCCATCGCAGTTATCGGCAATCTTTTGATAATTTTAAGAGAAAAGTTGAGAGAGTGCAAAGCGGCGATAAAAAAATGCACCGGGGATTGTGGCGGAATCGAAAAAAAAGGGGCGATTGGCTCGCCCCTTGGGGTTGGTTGGGTGGGACCAGTCGTGGGCCGGATTAGAGGGTGTGGCGGATGCCCAGCCGGGATTTGGCCCCTTCGATGGTTTCGATAGCCAGGGGGCGGCATTTCTCGGCGCCGGCTTTCGCGGCGTCATAAACCAGGGAGGGTTTGCTTTTCAGGGCATGGAATTTTTCGCGGAAGGGACAGATGAAGGGCTCGGCGTGACCGAGCAGGATTTTCTTGCAATCCACGCAGCCAATCTCGGCTGTCCGGCAGCCGCTGTCGATCATGCTGACTTCGTCGGGTGTGGAGAAGATCTTGTGCAGGGCG